>JAEUAF010000005.1 GCA_019695485.1 Sorangium sp. | reverse complement strand
TCGCGAGCCGCACTCCGCTCCCAGCGCGTTTGCCCCGCGCGCCGTGTCGCCGAGGACGCACTCACTATTCGGCACCGGGGTCGATGCCAGGCAAGCGTCACGGGCGGAGACGTCCCTGCTGCCCGCGAGCGCGAGCAAGGGCCAGAGCTCTCGAAAGCAGGCGGCCGCGTTTTCAGGACGTCGCCTTGGGTCGCGCTCAAGGCAGCGCTCGAACCAGGCGTCGAACTCGGGCGGCAGCTCCGAGCCCAATTCGCGGGCGCGCTGCGACGCCGCAGGGATCGGCTCGAAGTGTATCTCGTGGGAGAGCCGAGCCGTCGAGCTGTGCGCGTTCAACCAAAACGACTTCCCCGTGAACAAGTAAAATGCGATCAGCGCCAGCGCCCAAACATCCGCACTCGCTCCAACCGTGCCGCCACGGGAGTCCTGTTCGGGCGCCATCCAGGCGCGCGTGCCCATGGCCTGCGCCTCCGGCTGCTCAGGGGGCGATACTCTGGCGATGCCGAAGTCCAGCACCTTCAGCGTAAACGCGACATCTGCGCGCTGCGCTCGCGCCAAGTAGAGGTTGCTCGGCTTCAAGTCGCGATGCACGACTCCCGCGGCATGCGCCGCTGAGACCCCGTGAAATAACTGCCGCAGCATCTCGCGAGCAACCGCGAAGCTCGGAATACCGCGCTCACGCAGGCGACTTTCCAGCGTTTCCCCGGGCAAGTACTCCATGGCAAGCCACGGCACGCCGCGCGCCTGATCCACGCCATAGGCGATGGTCTTGACCACGTGTTCGCTCTCGATGCGCCCGCTCGCCTTGGCTTCCCGTTCGAAGCGCGCCCGCAATGACGCGCTATGAACCCACTTTGGCAACATGATCTTGAGCGCGCGAGTGGCGTCCGTGCTCCGCTGCCGGACCAGGAACACGGCGCCCATACCGCCCTGACTCAGCGGACGCAGGACCTCGAAGTCCTCCGCGAAGAGCTCGCCGGGAGTCAGCAAGTCGAAACCCTCCTCAGTCGGGCGGTCGTGCTCGCATTCGCGCCCCTGCGAGGGCGATCGAGTGCCGAGCGATGAGCTTGTAGAGCGTCTGTTTCGAGGTGCCGAGCGCGCGCGCAGCTTCTGCCACGTTGCCGGCGCTAGTATCGAGCGCCCGCACGAGGTCGACGCGGTCGATGCGCCTGGACGGACGCGCATCGCGCACCACAGGCAACGCGCCGCTCTCGGGCGGAGCCCAGGCGCTGGCGCTCAGGCCCGGATGCGCCGCGACAAGCTCGTTCGAGCGCCATTCCGCGACGCTCGCATAGAGCACGCACATGCGCTCCGCCGTTTGCAACAGTTCGCGGACGTTTCCCGGCCACGAATACAAGCACAGGCGCTCCGCAAAATGGGCGCTCAAACGCGGTCGACGCCCCAGTCGATTCTCGACGGCACGCGCGAACAGCGCAAATATGTCCTCGCGCCGGACGCGCAGCGGCGGCAGTTCGATCACGAGCCCTTCGAGCCGCGCGAACAGATCTTGCCGAAACGCTCCGCTCGCCACCAGCGCCCGCAGATTCTTGTGCGTCGCGCTCAGGACGCGCACGTCCACGGCGACGCGCGTGCTGGTGCCAACCGGCGTCACTTCTCGCTCTTGCAAGACTCTGAGGAGCTTGGCCTGAGCCAGCGCTGAAAGCTCGGCCACTTCGTCGAGCAACAACGTGCCACCCTCGGCCTCACGCACGTGTCCCTTCCTGACGCGCTCAGCGCCAGTAAAGGCCCCACGATCGTGACCGAATAGCTCCGCCTCCAACAGTGAGTCGCTGAGCGCGGCACAGTTCACCGCCACGAAGGCACCCCCGCGCCCACTCCAAGCATGGAGCGCCTGCGCGACGAGTTCCTTGCCGACCCCTGTTTCGCCGAGCACCAGAGCGTTCAGCGTGCTTTTGGCCCCGAGCTTCGCCGCCGCCACGCGCTCCTGCAAGAGCTCGGAGCCGAAGAGCCCAGGCGCAACTTCGTCGAGGTGCTGGCCGCGCGTGCTCGCCGTTCGCATCACCACCCCAACCCACTCCCCGAGGCGCACCACGCTGCCCTCTACGACACACACCGGGTCATTGACCCGGACTCCGTCGACATACACGCCGTTGCGACTACCGAGATCGCGCAGCGAGAAGGCGGAACCGCGTCCCTCGATTTCCGCGTGATGCCGCGACGTCGCGCCCCCACTCAGCACGACGTCGTTGTCAGCGTCCCTGCCGAGTCGCAAGACTCCGAGGGCGAGCTCCATGGTGGCAAGCTCATTCTCAGGGTACACCCAGCGAATGGCTAGCGGGGCGCGCGACTGCTCGGGCGCCGTCGCGCTCAGCGGAATGGTCGACTCAGTGATCTCGCCCGCGGTCGAAATAGGCTGAGGAGAACGAAGACGCCCCATCGTAAAATCAGCTCTACCAGTCTTCTCGGCCTGCCTCAAAGGGCATGCATCGGGTTTCGCCGCCACTTAGGCGTCAGCCGCCGATGCCCCCAGCGCGCCCCCACGGCGAACGAAAACAGCAAGAACGTTCAAGCCCGATCGCCCCGCCTTCGCTACGCTTTTCGCGCCCGAGCGGGGGGTGGGCGCGAACTCATTTTGCCGGCATGCGCGCCGCGCCGACGGCGGCAGAGGCCTCTCTAGCAGCGCTGCGACCCGCGGCGTCCGAAGCGACTCGATTGAAGTGCTGAGCGGCGACGACCGCGATCGCAGCGTCGAAGGGCGTGCCGAAGTTCGCGCCGAGCAGCCCGTCTAGGCGCCGATCGGACAAACCGAGCTCGTGCTCCCAGAGGTAGCGCATTTGCACCAATCCCCGAATGACGGGCATGAAAAGCCCCAATGCCCGCAGCATCAGCCAGGGATAACCAACCCGCTGAAGCTTTCGTGGCACAGCCTTTTGGATTGCCGCAAATGTCTGGTCCGCGTCGACCAAGTGACCCGCAAAGTGAAAGTTCTCGAAGGCGCCAAAACTGTGACGCTGCTCCGCGATGGCCACGAACGCCTGCGCCAAGTCCGGCAAGTAGGCCCAAGCATTCTTCACGGACCGCGCCGGGTTGAGAGCCACGCGATGCTTGCCGAGCTCCCGCAGAATGAGCTGCCCAAACCAATCTCCCGGCAGCTCGGAGCCGTAGAAATTGCCGGCGCGTAGGATGAGGGCCTGTAGCGTTCCAGCGCGCGCGGCGGCTGCGAGCTGCTGCTCCATGCGCACTCGAATCGCGCCGCGTTCTGTCTCTGGCTCCTGCCGAAGCTCAGGCGTAATGACGCGATCGGTAGCGCGGTAGTTGTAGATGTTGCCCGGAAACAGCAGGGCCCTTCCCGAGCAAGCGCCAATTACCCGCGCGAGGAGCGCCTCAGCGGCACCGTTGCCCCATTTGTCGTAGGGCAGATTGAGCGCGTTGAGCACCACATCGGCCTCGCTCGTCGCCCGGCTGAGGTCCTCGGGGGAGTCGGCGTTGCCCGCCAGGAATTCCACGCCGGGGATCAGGTACTTGTTGGAGCGCCCGAAGCCGACCACCCGCCACCCCGCACCCAGGGCGGCCAGGGCCACGCTGTGACCGAGATGACCATTGATGCCTAAAATCGCAATTGTTTTGGTGGTTTTCATGAGTTTTCTCCGTCCCTTGGGGCCGCCTGAAAGCATCGCCGGCGGCTGACAACTGAAGCGTCGCGCATTCAGGCGAGTATGGGTATTCACAAAACTCGCATACGGGGTATTCGTTATTGAATATGTCGACCGACTGGACCCTCTGGCGGAGCTTCGCCGCCGTCGCGCAACATGGCTCACTGTCGGCGGCCGCCCGCGCCCTCGCGCTGTCCCAACCAACCCTGGGACGACACATCGAGGCGCTCGAGTCAGCGCTCGGCTCGAAGCTCTTCGAAAGAACGGGCGGAGGCTTCACTCCCAGCGAGCTTGGGCTGCGCGCGTTCGAAGCTGTGCGCAAAGCTGGAGAAGCGCTCGCCGAGGCGGAGCTACTCGCAGCAGGAAATAGCGGTGCGCTCGAAGGCAGCGTGCGCCTCACCGCCAGCATCGTGACCGCTCACTACGTGCTGCCGCCGATGTTGCGCACGCTGCGCGACGAGTTCGAGGCCGTCGCGTTCGAACTCGTTCCCAGTGACTCACCCGAGAATTTGCTGATGCGCGAGGCCGATATCGCGGTGCGCATGTTTCGCCCAACGCAGCTCGATTTGATAGCCCGCAAATTGGGCGACACTCCAATCGTGGCCTGCGCAAGCGCGGCCTACCTCGCGCGCAGGGGTGTGCCGCGCACGTTGGAGGAGTTGAGCTCGCACGAGCTGCTCGGCTTCGACCGTTCGGATCTGCTGATTGCGACCGCACAGCGCATGGGCTTCACGCTGCGCCGCGACGACTTCGTCATTCGCTCGGATAGCCAGAGCGCGCTCTGGCAGCTCGCTCAGGCCGGTCTCGGCATCAGCTTCGCGCAACAAAACATCATCACGGCCACGCCAGGCATGGTCGTCATCGATTTGCCACTGCAGATTCCCCCGCTCGAGGTCTGGCTCACCAGCCACAAGGAGCTCTACGGCTCGCGCCGCATCCGCGCTGTCTACGATCGCTTGGCGGAGCTGCTCAGCGCCTGGCTCAAGACATCGTCCACGTCGCACTGACCGGCAGGAGGAGAGGGCCGATCAGTGCGAGCGGACGGACTAAGTTCAACGCCAGTATTTGCGCGTGCGCCGCAGCGAGGCTTGCGCCGCCGCGACGCGCGCGATCGGGACACGGAAAGGCGAGCAGGACACGTAGTTCAGCCCGATCGCCTCGCAGAATTCGATCGATTTGGGATCCCCGCCGTGCTCACCGCACACGCCAAAGTGAGCCTCGGGGCGCGCGATGCGTCCCTTCTCGACTGCGATGCGCACGAGCTCGCCAACCCCCTCCGTATCGAGGGTAACGAACGGGTCGTCACGCAAGATGCCGCGTTCGACGTACACCGGCAAGAAGCTCCCGGAATCGTCGCGCGAAATGCCGAGGGTGGTCTGCGTCAGATCGTTCGTACCAAACGAGAAGAACTCGGCCTGCTCTGCCAGCTGATCGGCGAGGAGTGCGGCGCGTGGCAGCTCGATCATGGTGCCAACCTTGAAGTGAACCTCGAAACCTCGCTTCTTGAAGACGTCCGCTGCCACTTCGTCGATGATCGCACGCATGGCTCTGAGCTCTCCGACGCTGAACGCGAGCGGAATCATGATCTCGGGCAACACCTCGTGGCCCTCATTGCGAACCGTGCAGGCGGCCTCCAAGATCGCCCGCACTTGCATGGCAGGGATCTCTTTGAAAGTGATACCCAGACGCACGCCGCGGTGACCGAGCATCGGGTTGAACTCGTAAAGCTCGGCTACTTTGCGCTCGACGTCGGCGACGCTGACGCCCATGGTCGCCGCTAGATCCGCAATCTGACGCTTGTCGTGAGGCAAGAACTCGTGCAGCGGTGGGTCGAGCAAGCGGATGTTCACGGGTCGTCCGCGCATCACGCGGAACAGCCCTGCAAAGTCCTCGGTCTGGAAAGGCAGCAGCTTGGCGAGGGCTTTCTCGCGCGCCACGGTGTCCCGCGCCAGGATCATCTCGCGCACCGCCGCGATGCGCTCGTCGTTGAAGAACATGTGTTCCGTGCGGCAAAGCCCGATGCCATAGGCACCGAACGACAAGGCCTTCTCGGCTTGTTCCGGGGTGTCCGCGTTGGCACGCACTCGCATGCGACTGACGCGCTCCGTCCACTTGAGGAGCGTCTCCATTTCGGGACCGAGCTTGGCATCCACGGTTGGAACTTGTCCGAGATAGACGCGACCGCTCGAGCCATCGATGGTGATGGAATCACCGTGTTTGATGGTCGCTATGATGTCGCCACTCGCGCCGTGCACGAAGGCTTGCCCGGCCTGGTAGTCCACGTGGAGAGCGGAGCAGCCAGCGACACACGGTCGACCCATCCCGCGCGCAACGACTGCAGCGTGACTCGTCGCCCCGCCGCGCGCCGTCAAGATTCCGCGCGCCGCCTTCATCCCGTGCAAATCCTCCGGCGAAGTCTCGATGCGCACCAGGATCACGGCCTCGCCGCGCCCCGCGTAGGCTTCGGCGTCTTCTGCGCTGAATACGGCCTTGCCGCAGACCGCGCCCGGCGACGCCGCGATCCCGCGGCCGACGGCAGAAACGGACGCCGCTGGATCGATGGCGGGGAACAGGAGCTCGCTGAGCCGCTCGGGGTCGACGCGCAAAATCGCTTCGTCCGGATGCAGCAGGCCTTCTTCGACCATATCGACCGCGATGCGCACGGAGGCTCGCGCCGAGCGTTTGCCATTGCGCGTCTGCAGTAGGAACAGCTGCCCAGCTTCGATAGTGAACTCGATGTCCTGCATGTCGCGGAAGCGATGCTCCAGCTTGCTCTGGATGCGCATCAGCTCGGCGTAACTGTCTGGCATCGCTTCCTCGAGCGAGAGCCCATCGCTCTCCGAGGTTCGCGCCAGCGGCCGCGGCGTGCGAATGCCAGCGACGACGTCTTCGCCTTGCGCGTTCGGCAGCCACTCGCCAAAGAAGCGGCGCTCTCCACTGCTCGGGTCGCGCGTAAATGCCACGCCCGTCGCGCTGGTTTCGCCCAGATTCCCGAACACCATCGCCTGCACATTGACGGCGGTGCCCCATTCCTCGGGGATGTCGTGCATCTTACGATACAGCTTGGCGCGGGGATTCTTCCAACTATCGAAGACGGCGCGTACGGCGGCTTCGAGCTGCGCGTAAGGATCCTTCGGGAACGGCTTGCCCGTGTGCTGGAGGATAATCCGCTTATACTCCTGCACGACCTGCTTCAACTCGGCGACGCCGAGTACCGAGTCCGGCACTGCCCGCGCCAAAGTCTCGTCATCGTCCGGCACGGAGAGGCGCTTCTGCCGTGCGACGCTGCGCCGAGCGACGCTGAGCGGCCCATCGAAGAGCTCTCGATCGATGCCCAGCACGACGTCACCGAACATGGTGAGGAGCCTGCGGTAAGCATCGAACGCAAAACGTTCGGATTGGCTCTGCTTGGCGAGCCCGACCACCGTCTCGTCGTTTAGCCCGAGGTCGAGGATGGTGTCCATCATGCCGGGCATCGAGCTCCGCGCACCCGAGCGCACGCTGACCAACAGCGGGTTACTCACGCTGCCGAATTCGCGTCGCGTGCGTTGCTCGAGCCAACGCAGGCTCTCGCCGATGCTGTCGAGCAGCCCCTCCGGAAACTCGGAGGCTCGCAGATAGTCGACACAGGCCTCGGTGGTGATGGTGAAACCCGGCGGCACCGGAATTCCCATATTGGCCATTTCGGCCAGATTGGCGCCCTTACCCCCCAACAGCTCCTTCCACTCCGCGCGTCCTTCAGCCTTGTCCGGTTCGAATCGGTACACGAGCTTACGTGTCATGACGTGCGGCTGTCGCAAGCCCCGTGCCGCAGCTGTGTGTAGCGGTCCCTATTCGCGCCGCCCGACATTTTCAGGGTCGCGCAGCGTTGGCGACGTCAGGCCGCTATTCAACGGAGGCGCAAGAGATGCGCCCCCGCGTCGACGCCCTGCAACGGCTGCGACCCCGCGTTCAGCCAGGCGCGCCCTCGCTGCACCAGAAATGAGACCCACGCGGGATGCTCGTTGAGACACGCCACGTGCTGGAATTCGCCGCCGCCAGCGCGCTGAAAGGTGGCTCGACCGGCCATCGCTATTTCCTCGAGGGTCTCCAGGCAATCGGCGACGAAGGCAGGCGTCAGCACCAGCAAGCGCTTTACTCCGAGGGCTCCGAGGCGGGCGAGCTCGCGATCCGTATACGGCTCCATCCACGCTTCGCGTCCCAGACGAGATTGATAACTGATGGACCAGTTCTGTCCTGAAATCCCCGCGCGGCGCACGAACGCTCGCGTCGTAGAGAGCGTCTGGAAGCGGTAACACGTCGCGTGGGCGGGGCTCTCCGCTTCACAACAGTCCTGAACCTTCAGACAGTGCCCTCGTGACGAATCGGCGCGTGTCAGATGTCGCATCGGCAGCCCGTGGTAGCTGAAAAGGACGTGGTCATAGCCCGCATCGAGCGCGGGGCGGGCGCTCGCATACAAGGCTTCGATGTAGTCCGAGTCCGCGTAAAATGGCTGCAGCACGCGTAGGCTCATGGCACTCGCGCGCTGCTTCACGACCTCGCGCACGCGCACCACCACCGTCTCGTAACTCGACATTGCGTAGTGCGGGTACAACGGCACGACGAACAGTTCGCGGATCCCCCGCGCCGCCAGCCGATCGATCGCGCTCTCGATGGACGGCGCCCCGTAGCGCATCGCAAGCTCCACCGGAACGTCGAGCTCGGCCTCGACCAACGCGCGCAAGCGCTGACTGCTGACCACGAGTGGCGAACCCTCGGAGAGCCAGATCTTCTGGTAGGCGCGCGCCGAACGCGGGGCGCGCAACGGCAAGATGATGCAGTTTAGTAACAGGCGTCTCTGCCACCCTGGAATATCGATCACTCGCTCGTCGGACAGAAATTCGGCGAGATAGCGCTTTACGTCCCGCGGCGCGGGTGAGTCGGGGGAACCCAAGTTCACCAGCAGGATCGCTCGCTCAGCGGACACGCGGCGCCTTCACCTTCCTAGGCGGCCGCGCGCAGGGCAAGCGCCTGGCCGGCGCGAATGCAATCACCGACGCTGGCTCCGTCGCGCAGATGGCCGCCAATGAAAAGACCCGGGTGACGTTGCTCAGCCTCCGTCATGGCCGAAAGGAAGCGTTCGTAGCCCAAGTTGTACTGAGGAATGGCTTCTGCCACGCTCGAAACCCTGGAAAAAACAGGCTTTCCGCGCACACCGAGCAGTCGCTCCAAATCAGCCAGCACCAGCCGTTCGAGCGAATCCTTTGGAAGCAACGCGAGCTCGGGCCTGCGCGACCCGCCCACATAGCTCGTCAGCAAGACGTGACCCGCGGGGGCGCGGCCCGCGAAGAGCGAGCTCGTGAACAGAGTGCCGAGAATGCTGAGCTCCTCGCGCGCGGGACAGAGCACCCCGAAGCCGTCCAGCGCGTGCTGCACGTCTTCGCGCCGAAAGCCGAGCGCCACGCTGGCAACAGGCGGATACTGGATGGCACCGAGCTCGCCGAGAGGCGTTTGCGTGCCCTGGAACACCAAGCGCGCGGCAGCGTAACCCGGCGTCGCCACCACCAGTCGGTCGACCGTGAGCTCCCGGCTTTCCTCGCCCAGATGGCGAACGCGCAAGCGGAAGCCCCCGTCGAGATCTACACCCTCGAGCGATGTGTCGAGCGTGAGTGCGTCGCCGAGGCGTCCGGCGAGCGTATCGGTCAGCTGCGCGAGCCCGCCGCGAAACGAGACCGAGCGCGACTTGAAGCGCGGTTTTCCGCTCTTCTTGCGGGAGAGCGCGGCATGCAGCCCGCCGCGCACTAGCGAACCTTGCTCCGCCTCGAAGCGGAACAGCAGCGGGAAAGCGTGTCGCAGCGAGAGCTTCTCGGGATCCCCTGCGTAGATGCCGCCCACCAGCGGGTCGACCGCATAGTCGAGCACTTCACCGCCAAGCCGGTGCCGGGTGAACTCGGCAACGCTCTGCTCGTGCGCAGGGTCGGCACGCGGCACGAAGGGCTCCTTGGCAAGCCGAAGCTTGGCTCGAGCGCTGAACAGCGGCGTTCGAAGAAACTCGCCGGGCGACATCGGCACGGAGAGCACGCGCCCCCCGCGTACGATGAAACGCTTCTTGCCCGTGGCCCCCGCTTCCAAGAGCTCACCGCTCAGCCCAAGCTCGTCGAAGAACGCGAGCAGCGCCGGGTCGTTCAACAAAAGCGCGTTGGGTCCTGACTCTACGAGGAAGCCCTGCTCACGCACGCTCTCGATGACGCCACCAGCTCGAGGGCGGCCCTCGATCAAGTGAACGCGTTTTCCGCGCTGCTGAAGGGCGTAGGCAGCGGTCAGTCCGGTGATCCCTGCGCCGATCACGGCGACACTCGAGTCGGATCCTTCAGGCTGCATGGTGACCCCTAAATCGTGCGAGAAAAGCGACGTTCCGACTCAGTCAGATAGGCGTCGAAGGTCATCGCCAAGTTGCGAATCAACAAGCGGCCGGTGTCGGTGACGCGCAGCCGTTCGGGCTCGAGCGCGAGCAGGCCGTCATTTGCGAAGACGGTGAGCGCCGCGAGCTCCTTCGCGAAGTGGCTCTTGAAGTCGATCCCGAGGCGTGCCGACAGGGCCGAGTAATCGAGCTCGAGATCACACATCAAGCGCATGATCACCTCGCGACGGATCGCGTCCTCCCGGGAGAGGGCGCGTAGCCTGCAGGCCGGCAGCTCGCCCTTCGCCAGGCGCGCCTCATAGGCGGGCAGGGTCTTCTCGTTCTGGCGATAATGAGAGTGGGTTTGCGAGATCGACGACATCCCGAACGCGTAAATGTCGGCCCCCGCGCGCGTACTGTAGCCCTGGAAGTTTCGCTGCAACGTGCGCGCGCGTTGCGCGATCGATAGCTCGTCGCTGTCGAGCGCGAAGTGGTCCATGCCGATATAGGTGTAGCCGCGGGAGGTCAGGGTTTCGATCACCCCTTTTAGCATCTGCAGTTTGAGCTCAGGACTCGGCATCGACGCCTGCGGCAACAACTTCTGCGCGGGTTTCATCCACGGCACGTGCGCGTAGCTGAACACGGCGAAGCGGTCCGGCCGAAGCTCGAGCGCGAGGTCCACCGTGTGCGCGAATGAATCCACGGTCTGCAGCGGGAGCCCGTAAATCAGATCGAGATTGAGCGAAGTGTAACCGGCCTCACGGATGAAGCGCGCCGCTTGGTCGCTCACTTCCTTCGGCTGGACGCGGTGCACCGCTTCCTGAACGGCTGGGTTGAAGTCCTGAATTCCGAACGAGGCGCGGCTCGCTCCGAGTGCGCGGAAAGCGCTCACTTGTTCGAGCGTGAGGCGGCGTGGGTCGAATTCGACGCTCACTTCGGCATCCGCCGCGAACGCAAAGTGCGCGTGGATGATGCCGGCGAGGCGCGCGATTTGCTCGGGCGATAGGAAGTTCGGGGTGCCACCGCCGAAATGCAATTGCACCACGCGATTGCCAGGATTGAGAAACGGCGCCGTGATCTGAATCTCGCGTTCCAGCGCGTCGAGATAAGCGTCGGCGCGCGTGTGGTCGCGGGAGATCACCGTGGTGCAACCGCAGAACCAGCACAGGCTCTCGCAGAACGGCAAATGGAAGTAGAGTGAGATCGGTCGCGGTTCGCGGTTGTCCTCCTGAATGCGGGCAAGCAGCGCATCGCGCGAGAAATCCGAGCTGAACTCGGCCGCGGTCGGGTACGACGTGTAGCGCGGACCGGGCACGTCGTATTTGCGGATGAGGTCGATGTCGACCTGCAAGGGTTGGTTCATCTGCCAACCTCGCTGCGCCGCTCACCAGCGCGCCACGATTGCCGAGTGCCCGCAGAATTTGCGCCGCAGGGAGCGGCCGGAGCGCGGAGGTGCTCGGTTTTTTCGGGCGAATCCTGATTTTCCATGGGGACGCCTCGCCATGTTTCACGAAGCATGCCGGGCGTCAGCTGCGACATCGGTCGGCCTCGCTCACCCACACTTACTGGTGAGCGCGGGGCCCCCAGGCGATAGTGAACAGAGGGCGGTTGGCCGCCGTCGTTCCGCGCAGGTTGGGCCGATCAGTGCGGGCTGTGCTGGTCGCCGACCGGGATCAACAGCGGTTCGGGGCGCGCGCGCTCTTGGGCGGAGCGCTGGGCCTGCAGAACCGCGTAAACGACCGCCGCCAAGGTCAGCGTGCCCCCGACCACGCTCACGATCGTCGTGCTCACGCCAAGCAGCTTGAGCCCCGAGGCCAGCAGCACGACCACGAGTGCCGGACGAATCACGTAGTCTGGCGCGCGCGACGAGAAGTGTGCACCCACGAACACGCCCGGGATGCTGCCAATCAGAATCGACGCGGTCAGCCCGAGCTTGAAATCACCAAATAAGAGGTGCCCGCAGGCGGCCGAGGCGACCAGCGGAATGGCCTGCACCAGATCCGTGCCCACGAGCTCCTTCAGGCGCATCCGCGGATAGAGCAGAAGCAGCATGATGCTCATGAGCGATCCGGAGCCGACCGAAGTCACGCCCACCACGAGCCCACCGAGAACGCCAATCAACAGCGTGGGCAACGGACGAACCTCGAGGGGGGCAACGCTGTCGTTCTTGGCGCGACCGCGCTGTAGCAGCGGACGAAGCACGAGACCCGTAACGACGACCAGCAGAGCCACTCCCAGCGCCTCCTTCACGAGTGACTGCAAGCCGGCGCCGTTACCGAAGCTGCGCAGCAGGAGGACACCGAGGAACGCCGACGGAACCGAGCCGAGCATCAACCACAGCACCAAGCCGCGATGCACGGTGCCGCGACTCCAGTGGACAGCTCCGCCGACCGGCTTCATCACCATCGACGCAACGATGTCGCTCGAGACGGCCGTGAGTGGTTCGACGCCGAACAGCAAAACCAGGAGAGGCGTCATCAGAGCCCCGCCGCCCATCCCGGTCAGGCCCACAACGAAGCCAACCAGCAGCCCGGCAAGCGCAACGGTGAGGTCGAGCATCGAGATGGACAATGACTCGCCATTTCCTATAAGTCTAGTAGACAAATGGCAATTTATTTATGCCAATAAATACAAGCATCTACACGAACACGCGGGCCCCTGGGACTGCTCGAAGTCGCACAAACGATAGGCTGGCCGCGTTCAGGACGCGGGCGGCGCGAGGCTCGGACGCGCGACTGGGGCGTGCTCGTCCGTCTCGCCCGAGCGATCGAGCGCGAACTTGAACAGCACCGGGCCCACCATCTCGTTGATCGCGACACAGGCGATGGCGAGCGAGCGAAAGCCCGCGCCAAATTCGGGAAACGTGTGCTCGATGACGACACTCAAGCCCAAGGTGAGTCCGGCCTGGGAAATGAGCGATGACCAGCCGAAGCGGCGAATCACGGGAGCATCGCCGACCAGGCGGCTCGATAGACGCGCCGTGGCAATGGTGACGGCCGCGCGCACCGAACACAGACTGAGCGCGATGGGCCAGAGCTTCTCGAGTAACGGGACGTCGAGGTGCGCCCCCGCGGTGGCAAAGAACACCACGAATACGAGGCTGCCGACTTGTTCCACCGCCTCGAGCAGTTTGTCGCCCTCGTCGGACAGGTTTTGTACGACGAACCCGGCCGTCAGGAATTACAATAGCGGATCGATCTTC
>JAEUAF010000917.1 GCA_019695485.1 Sorangium sp. | reverse complement strand
GCGCGCGGCCTGCGCGTGATCACCGAGCTGGTCGTGAATCACACGTCCGACCAGCATCCGTGGTTCCAACGTGCGCGTCGCGCGCCCGCCGGCAGCAGCGCGCGCAACTTTTACGCATGGCACGATTCTCCCGAGAAATTCCGGGAAGCGCGCATCATCTTCAAAGATTTCGAGGCGTCGAACTGGACCTGGGACCCGGTGGCCAACGCCTACTATTGGCATCGCTTCTACGCCCACCAGCCCGACCTGAACTTCGATAATCCTCAGGTGCGTCGCGCCTTGCTGAAGGTGATGGACTTCTGGCTCGGCCTGGGCGTGGACGGATTTCGCCTCGACGCCGTGCCCTATCTCTACGAGCGAGAAGGCACGACCTGCGAAAATCTGCCAGAGACCCACGCCGAGCTCAAGGCCCTGCGCGCCCACGTCGATGCCAAGTACGGCGACCGCATGCTGCTGGCGGAGGCCAACCAGTGGCCAGAAGACGCTGCCCAGTACTTCGGCAGTGGAGACGAGTGCCACATGGCATTCCACTTTCCGTTGATGCCGCGCATGTTCATGGCGCTGCAGATGGAGGACCGCTATCCGATCATCGACATCTTGAAACAAACCCCGAATATCCCGGCCAGCTGCCAGTGGGCGATCTTCTTACGCAACCACGACGAACTAACGCTGGAGATGGTGACTGACGAAGAGCGCGACTACATGTATCGCATGTTTGCCAAGGATCGGCAGGCGCGAATCAACCTAGGCATTCGCCGGCGGCTCGCCCCGTTACTCGGCAACGATCGCCGGCGAATCGAGCTGATGAACGGCCTCTTGATGTCGCTGCCTGGAACTCCGGTGCTCTACTATGGTGATGAGATCGGAATGGGGGACAACATCTATCTTGGCGATCGCAATGGCGTGCGCACGCCCATGCAATGGAGCGCGGACCGCAACGCGGGCTTCTCGCGCGCCAACGCGCAAAAGCTGTTTTTGCCGGTGGTCATGGACCCGGGCTTTTCCTACGAGGCGCTCAACGTCGAAGCTCAACAGGACAACCTGCACTCGCTGCTCTGGTGGATGCGCCGCCTGATCGCCTTGCGTCGACGCTTCGTGGCATTCAGTCGCGGCAGCCTCGAGTTTCTGTACCCCGCAAACCGCAAGATCCTGGCGTTTTTGCGCTGCGATGGCGATCAGCAGATCCTAGTCGTCGCCAATTTGTCGCGCTTCGCCCAGTACGCGGAGCTCGATCTTTCCGCGCACGCGGGTCGGGTCCCGAGAGAGTTGTTTGGGCACACGCGCTTCCCTGCCATCACCCATGCTCCCTATTTCATCACGCTGGGACCCCACTCGTTCTCGTGGTTTCAACTGGAGCCCGCGCGCGCTGCCTTCGACGCGGCCGCCGGTACGCCTCCGGCGAGCTCCGTCGATTTTCAGGTGAGCGGGAACTGGCTTAGCCTGTACGAGCGACCACACAAGAGTCACTTCGAAGATTTTCTACTCGAGTATTTGCCGTCGCGCCGCTGGTTCGGCGGCAAATCGCGCACTCTCGAGTCGCTTCAGATCGTCGACGTGATCCCAGTCGGCGAGGAACCGGTGAGCGCGTGTCTTTTGCTCGTGCGCGTCGAGTACACGGAGGGCGACTCAGAGGTCTACCTCGTGACTACCGCCTACGCCACCGGCGCCAGCGCGCTTGAGTTCGAGAAAGCGACGCCGGACGGCGTTCAAGCCCGCGTCTTCGTCGACGGTGAGCCAGGGGTGCTCGTTGGGGCCGTCCGCGACGCCAAGTTCTGCGAGGAACTTCTGGACACGATTGCGCGTCGGCGCCGACTGTCCGGTAAAGTGGGTGAGGTTTCAGGGGTACCGAGCAGCGCATTTCGGGCGCTGCTCGCCAGCCCGACTAGCCTGGAAGCGCGACTGCTCACCGTGGAACAGAGCAACACCTCGATCGACTTTGGGGGCAAACTGATCCTGAAGCTATTTCGACGGCTGGACGAAGGCTTGAACCCCGAGCTTGAGATCGGCGCGTTCTTGACCGAGAAGGTCCAGTTTCCCCATTCAGCTGAGCTCGTCGGCCATCTCGAGTATCACGGACGCGAAGGGGAAACCTCCACGCTCGGTGTCCTGTGCGCCCGCGTCCCCAACGAGGGGGATGCCTGGAGCTACACCAAGGATCAGGTAAACCACTACTTCGATCGTGTCGCGCTCTGGCTCGAGTCAGGGAAAGAAGCGCCGCCCTCAGACCTAGGCCTGTTCGCGATGGTGGAGGGCCGGATCCCCGAGGCCTCGCGAGATTTGGTCGGTCCCTACCTCGAGACAGCGCGACTGCTGGGCGAGCGCACCGCGCAGCTACACTTGGCGCTGGCCTCGAACCGTGAGGATCCGGCCTTCGCCCCGGAGCCCTTCACCCTCTACTACCAGCGCGCGCTCCTCCAATCGTTGCGCAATTTGGCGGAGCGGACCTTCGAACGGCTCGGGCTACATTCCGCCGCCGCGTCCGAGGCGGCGACCGCGCAGGTCGGACGCGTCCTCGCGCTGAAAGGGGCCGTGCTCGAGCAGTTCGGCTTCATCACTTCGGGCGGCATCACCGCTTTGCGCACGCGAATCCATGGCGACTATCATCTCGGTCAAGTTCTGTGGACGGGTCTCGATATCGTCATCATCGACTTCGAAGGAGAGCCGGCGCGTCCCATCTCCACACGTCGCATCAAGCGCTCACCGCTGGTCGACGTGGCGGGCATGATTCGCTCGTTCGACTATGCGATTGGCGCGGGGCTGCGTCGCGTTGCGGCCGACCGCGCGCCACACGATCCCCTGATGATTGGCCGCCTCGACGCCTTTGCGGAGCATTGGTATCGCTGGTCTTCGTCGGCGTTTCTGCGTGCTTACCTACGCACGGTCCAAGACGCCGACTTTCTTCCGGCAAATCGCCTCGAGCTCGCTGGGCTCCTGCACGTGTACCTGCTCGAGAAGGCCGTCTATGAGCTTGGCTACGAGCTCGACAATCGCCCGGAATGGCTCGCTCTACCGCTACGAGGCATCGAGCGTCTGCTCACGAGTCGAACCTCGCTCAAGCCTGAGCGCGAGTGATCGCTGCTCGCTGAAGGCGCGCCCGTTCCAACCCATTGCGCCCGGCCTTGCTGCGTTTGCCCGATTCGAGCTGGGCGCGTAGACTGCGGCGCGATGAGGCACCGCCCTTCGCCGCACCGCGCCTGGCACTGGGGCATGCTGCTTTTGGCGACCCTCGGCGCGAGCTCTCGCGCGCGTGCCGAGGGCGCTGGGCAGGCTCCGCCAGCGGACGCGGGCGCGAGCGTCGAGGCGGCAGTCGTAGATCCGCGTGCCACCCAGATTCGAGCCTTGCTCGCTGGCACGCTCGACGTGGGCATCGACCCTCAGAGCTTGTTCGACGTGTCGCTCGCGGACGAAGGCGCGGTGCAAATCGATGCCGCCCGTGTGCGCACCCTCTTGCAAGGCCTCGAGGACTCTGCGCGCGCCATTCCCTCTGCCCGCGGGCCGTCGAAACCGTCTGCTTCGGCGTCAGCTGCCGCGTCGGCCCAGAGTGCGATTCAGGCGCTCGACCCGGTCCGTTGGGGAGCGCGCTTGGATCTCGATCGCGCGCGTCTCGAATTCTACTCTTTGCCGCCGCAACGCCGGGAGGAGCTGCTCACGGCCCAGGCGGTTCGCCGCGAGGCCTCGCGACCCAAGGAAACGGACGAGGAGCGACGGCAACGTGAAGCCGAGGAGGAGCGCGAGCGAGCACTCGCTGCGGCGCGCTCGGCGCGCACCGAAGCCGAGCGAGCACTCGCGGAAGAGATGGCTCGCTTGGTAGCCATCGAGCGCGAGGTGGCGCACGTCCAAGGACAATTCCACGTCCTGCGCGGGGCTCTCGCGACCCGTCGCGAAAGCCTCATCGGTTGGCAACGCCGTGTGCGGGAGGCGAAGGCCGGAACCCCGAGCGACGCAGATGGCGCCTACGACGCGCTGCGACGAGCTCTGCGCGGCTCACGCGACGAGCTCTCGAACGTGCTGGTCGCGCTCAACGAAGCGGCGTCTCGAGTCCCCGAACTCGGGCCCGATCGGCTCAGCGAAATCCCAGCGGATATCTCCACGGCCGAGGTCATAAAGCGCCGCACGCTGATCGCGCGTCGAATCGACGAAGCTCGGGCCGCAGAGCGCTCCGTCGCGGATGAGCAAGCGTCGACGCTGCTCGACGAGGTCACGGTACTCAACCGCGAGAGG
>JAEUAF010000820.1 GCA_019695485.1 Sorangium sp. | reverse complement strand
CACCGATTAGGGGCGCGAAGCGCTCAAACTCAGCGCTTCATCTTGTCGAGCAACTCAACTTGCGGGTCGACCGAAGGTGTTGGTATGGACCTCGCACTGCTCACGGAGTCGGGGAGCAATGTCGGCGGCGGGGACGTATGCACGCGGTGTCCCCCGGAGGGCAGGAAGGGTACTCAATGAAGGCCGTTATTACTGGGATTCTATTGTTTACGGTGGCGTGTTCCTCGAACTCGAGCGGCGACCCGAGTGGAACCGGCGGATCAGGCAACAGCGGCGGGATGGGTGGCTCGGGCGGGTCGAACAACCCGAGCACGTGCGGAACGGCGCACCCGACGCTGCTCTACACGGCCCCCGCCACTTTGCTGAGAGGCCCGGTCGTGGACGACCAATTCGTCTACGTGCTCGAAGGCATCAGCAAGATCACCAAAGTTCCCAAAGCTGGGGGCACTGGCAGCGCGGTGGCGACCGCTAGCTATCCGCTCTTGGACGCGAATAGTCGCCTGTATTTGGATGGAAACACCCTCTATTACAGCGACAATCAGGACCTTTTTTCTGTGCCTAAAGCGGGCGGCACCCCAACCTCACTCGTCATGTCCGCCTCGAGCGTCGCGACCGGCATCGATCCGCTGTTCGCGATGGACGACCAGTTCCTGTACTTCGGTGACAAGGTCAGCAACGACACGGGCGACGCGCTCGGCACCGTCAACAAGCTCCCGAAGACCGGCGGCGCGGCGACGGTGCTTGCAAGCAAACAGGCCGGTCCTGGTGCGATCGCGGTGGATGACAGCAACGTCTACTGGGTCAATGAAGGCACCATCGATTCGAACCTGGACTCGAAGCTGACCGGCGGCATCGGCTCGATTCCGAAAGCGGGTGGCACGGCCAAGGTTCTGTTCTCGGCCAAGACGGACGGCACCGGCATTTCCCCGGCGATCGCGGACTTGATCCCGAACGGCAGTGACCTCTTCTTCTCCAGCATCAACGCGCAGGAACTTTCGAACGTCGGGGAGTACAAGATCGCGAAGGCCGGCGGCACGCCCGTCTCGTTCAGTGACTGCCCGACGCTCGGCGCGTTCATCCTAAATGGCTCGCTTTACGCCGACTGCGGCGACCGCATTTCCAAGTTCGACCTCACGACCGGCAGCGAAACGGTGCTCGTGTGTTTCCCGACGCTCGAAGGCTCGTTCGGGATGACTCACGACGCGGGCCACATCTACTACGCGAAGACCGATCATCCAGCGAAGCCGTCGGACGACAACCCCTACGGGCTCTACTCCATCCCGCTGGAATGAGGGCGTGATGAGGGCTGGTTTGAACTCGCTCGCGGCCATGCTCTGCGTACTGGCCGCGAGCGGCTGCGGCAGCGGTGGCGACGCCGGCTCCTCCAACTCGCCGAAGGGCTCGACGGGTGGGACGCTCTGGGAGGTGAGCGGAAGCCTGCCGATGCTGAGAAGTATCGACACCGCGAGCGGCAAGATCGGCGTCGACGTGCAGATCGGGCCCGGCTCGATCGACGTCTGGGACAAGGGCGTCGCGCCGGCCGACGGCCTCGTCTGGGTAGGGCGCACGGATGGTGCCGTGGTCGCCGTCAACGCGAGCAGCGGCCAAATCGAGAAGACCATCGACGTGATCACGGACGGCGGCGAAGTAGAAATCATGCTCGCCGGCGGAGGCGCGGCGTATGCGCTCAGCAGCAGCTCCGAAAAGCCGGTGGTAATCGAGCTCGATGCGAAAACCTTCGCCAACAAGGCGCAGGCTCAAGTCATCTCGGACAACGTGCCGTTCTCATCGGCGCTCTACGAGCCGGGCACGATCTGGGCGCTCTCTGGCAGCGACTTCGCCTTGAGCAAGGTGAACGCGACAACTCTGGCCGTTCAGGGCCGGGTTCCGCTCGGTCAAAACCTGTCAGATCCAGAGGGGCCACGCGGAGAATACGATGGCGACGGCTTGGCCGCGCTCACCACCAGCAAAGTCTGGGTGGTGGACCGCACCGCACAGCAATTGCTCAGCGTGGATAAGCTGTCCCTCCAAGCGACGTTCGTGAGTGACCTCGGCGATCTGTTGGCGCCAGGCGGCCCCATTGATTTTCGCGGTAACGGCGACAGCACGTTCCTGTCGCTCCCCGATCAAGGAATGCTGGTCCGCTTCGACGGTAAGACTGGAGCGCGCACCAAAACGTATTCGCTCGGAGTCGGCGTGGCCTCGGCGTTCGTCGTAACCAAGACCAAAATCTACGCGACGGATAACCACGTCGCGAACGACGTTTTCGAAATCGACATCCAGAGCGGCAGCATCACCAATACGTACCCGAACCTGCGCCCGTCGGTGCTGGCCGTCGAATGACTCATGGAGTGGCCCGGGCGCGCTCGGCTGGGCTTCGCAAGGACGCGCTCGGCTCAGCGGGGATCGCCGGCGGCGCGCTCGAAGAGCAGCCAGCCGCCCTCCGCGAAGCGCTGGGTCCAAGTCGGCTCATCGCGCACGAATTCCAAGGGATGGCCGCGCGGAATGAGTAGGCTGGTCGTAGCGCTCTGCGCGAGAAGCTCGCGCTGAACCGCCCGCGGCGTATCGCGCGTCCCAAGCCGCACGAAGGCGCGAAACGTCTCCGGCGAATAGCAATCATTGCGCGAATCGAAGAAGACGCGCACCCCGCGCGGAAAACCGTACCAAATCGCCATGCCCGCTTCTGAGAATGGAGCGTAGAGATTGGCACCCGCCTTGACCGCGTGGAGGGCCTTCAGGAAGGCGGGACCCTCTGCCGTCGCCTCGCCATCCGAGCGCCGCGCCGGTACCAACGAGAAGAGCAGCACGGCGAGGGCAGCGGGCACGGCGAGTAAAAGCCCCTGGAGGTAACGCGGCTTCGCGTCCTCGACGCCGGAAGCGAGCACTCGTTTCGCCCAGAACTCGTCGAGCCAGGGCAGCATCAAGAGACACGTAATGAGCCCCGCCAGCGAAACATGGCGAACCTGCCTGAGCGCGGCGACAATCAGGCAGAGGCAGAACCCCGCTCGAACGCGATGTTTCGGAACGCCGAGCGCGGAGGCCGCGAGCAGTGTGACGAGCCCGAGACCTGTCAGGTCAGGCACGCCGATCGCATCGCCGAAAGCCCCGATGACGCTGCGAAACTCGTGAATCCCAGCTTGAATCTCGCGATAAATCCCAGACTTACCCGACAGGTATTGCCAAACGAAGCCGTGCAGCCGCGCGCCGTGCGGGTTCAGTAGCGTCACGAGCGCTGCAGCAACCGCAGCCAAGAAGCGTCGCCCGCGCTGCCGCTCCGCGTCGAGGGCAGCCGTAGCCAGCAGCGCGATGCCGAGCGGGAAGCTGCCATGGCTGTTCGCCCACGCGAGCTCGACCACCACCACGGCCGACGCGCGCCGCACGGAAAACTCTGGAGCAAAGGCCAACAAACACAGCGCAAGCGGAAACAGCTCGGCCACGCCGGTGGGTCGCGCGGACAGAAGGCGCGCACCGAAGAACGTCATGGCGACGAACGCAAGCACGAGCCCTGCCCCCGCGTGGCGCGCCCTGCCGAGCGTGCCCCGCGTAATGAACAGCAAGCCGATTCCCAGCGAGACCAGCGTCACCAGCGTGAAGAAACGCGGCCCCCAAGCAGCCAGGCCGAACGCATAGGGCACCCCGAACAGCCATTCGTGCATCAGCCAGGGCTGCGCCGCGTCGGTGAACGAGAACAGATTCTGCGCCGGAAGGCTGTGCGCGGAGAGCATTTGCCGACCCGCGGCGGCGACCCACCACACGTCCGGATCGTAGAGCCGCGTCGTGGCGGCGACGCCGACAGCCACCGAGTAGACCGCCAACACGAAGGCTGCGAGCTGACGCGGGTGGCACAGAAATGAGACGAAGCGACGCAAGACCGAATCCACGGAAGCGATTGGGAAGGTCGGCCCACCGAGCCCACGCCGAGCCTCCGAGAGATACCGCAACATATCTCGAAGCCCCCTGGAAAGGGCGGACCAAAATGGTTCGTCGCGCGCGACAAAGACCCAATCGCTTCGGCGCGCGAGTTGTGCCATCTTTCGCGAGGTGTCCTGGTTCTCGACCGCTTCTCTGCTGGCACTGACGGCGTCCGCTTCGCTCCTTCCGCCGACTTGCGACCGGGTAAAGACGCTGATCGGCGTGGGCGATCAAGGCGCCCCCATCAATCAGAGCTACCCGGTGGTGGTCAACGCGGTCCGTGACGATCACGAGCCGCTCCCCGGCGTGCAGGTCTTGTTCGGGCAGAAGCTGCTCGGCACCACCGACGCCTCGGGCGGCGTGCGCCTGGCGTTGCGCGGCAACGAGGGCGATCTCGTCAGCCTGAACATCAAGTGTCCCGACACCTACGCCTCACCAGACAAGCCAGTCGCGGTCGGGCTGCGGCACTTCGCGGCGGGCTCTCCACCGCCACGCTTCGAAACCCAGTGCGTGCCGCTGACGCGCTCGTTCGTGGTCGGCGTCCGCACCGAAAACGGCGCCCACTTGCCGATCCGTCGCCTCAATCAAGTGGTCGGCCAGACCGACGACTACGGCGTCGCGCATGTCCTCTTACAGGCGGCCCCGCACGAGCAGGTCGTGCTGACCCTCGATACTGGGGAAAATCAGCTCTTGCGACCGCAGAACCCGACGCTCACCTTCGTGGCTCCAGATCGTGATCAGCTCGTGCTGCTCGAGCAGAAGTTCACGGTGATAAAGCGCGTGGTCCACGTGGCGCCGAAGATCATTCCCAAGCGCCTTTGAGACAGGCTCGCATGTCGCGCGCCATGCTCAAGCTGCTGACGGCGCTGAACGCCAAGCTCCTCGGGTTCTTGACGCCGCAAAGGCTGTGGTCGTACCCGCTGGTCGGATTCGCGGTGCTGGTCTGCGTGGCGCTCTACGATCGCCTGTCCGGGCGCGGTCTCTTGAACGGGATCTCGGGCGCGCTCGGTGGCGACTTCTTGTCGTTCTACACTGGCGGCAGCTTCGTGCGCCTCGGCATGGCGGACGGGCTCACGAATCCAGAGGCCCAGCTCGCATTCCAGCGCCGACTGTTGGGTGCCAACGTGAGCGACGTTTCGGTCTGGGTGAGCCCGCCCTACTTCGCTTGGGTCTTCGCGCCACTGTCGCTGTTGCCCTACCCGCTCGCCTTCTTACTGATGGTGCAAGTGAGCGCGCTCGGCCTCTTGCTCACACTGCGCGTATTCGTGCGCGATCTGAAGCTCGAGTCCTCGGCGCTTCGGCTCGGTTGGTTCGCGCTTCAATACTATCCGACGTTGGAATGGCTGCTAAATGGGCAGATGACCGGGCTTTGGCTAACGGTCTACGTCTGGGTGTTCTTGCTGCTGCGACGCGGGCGCGACGAATTCGCTGGCCTCGTACTGGGCTGCCTCGCCTGCAAGCCGCAATTGGCGCTCGGCCTCGCGGTCGCGCTGCTCGCCGCGCGGCGCTGGCGCGCACTCGCGTTCGCGTTCCTCTCGACGATCGCCTGGCTCGGGTTGGGCGTGTTGACGCTGCCGAAGGCGATGCTCGCGTATGTGCACCACGGAAAAGCGCTGGTCTCTTTGGTGCGCGACGTCGGCTATCATACCGCAGGGTTACATGGCTCTTTCGAGTTCGCGACGCTGCTCCTCGACGGCGTTTCGCCAAGGCTCGCAGCGCTCGCGGGAGTCCTCTTGATCCTCGCCTTGCTAGGCGCGCTGGTTCTGATTTGGCTGCGCACCCCCTGGCAGCCCAAGAGCCGCGGCTGGGAGCTTTCCATGGCAGCGACCTTCGCGCTCGGTACGATCGCGAGCCCGCATCTCTATAACTACGATTTGATGCTCTTGATGCTGCCGCTCTTCATCGCCATGGCAAACTTCAGCGTCGTGCGCGACGTGCCACTCGACCAGGGACCCGTGCTGGTGACAACGGCGCTGTTGTGGGCGCTTGGTTTGATTGGTCCGACGTTGTCGATCATCCAGCAGCAGGTCACGCTGCGGGTTTTCGGCTTTTCCGCCGCGCTGCAGTTGGGGGTGGTGGGCACCGTGCTCTGGGCTTTCTTGGTTTGGAAAGCCTCGTCTCACTCCCTGAGCGCGCGCCGAGTGTAGAGGCGATAACCAAACTCACGTTGCCGGAGTCGCCACTCGGGGTCGACGCTGAGCGCGCTGACCAGCCGCGCGGCGCGCTGCTCGT
Organism: Sorangium sp.; assembly: GCA_019695485.1. GTDB lineage: Bacteria > Myxococcota_A > Polyangia > Polyangiales > Polyangiaceae > PMG-095. Next base: position 919 of record JAEUAF010000820.1, on the reverse strand, counting down.
GAATCAGCAGGCCGTCGATCGCGTACTTGGCCAGCAAGCGTCGCCACTCGCCGCGCGCCTCGTAAATCTGAAAATACTCGTCCCACAAGCTCTCCGGCGTCAACTCGAAGCGCTGATCGACAAAGGCTACGGCCTTCGGCGCATCCTCCGCCAGCACCCATTCCACGAACCCGCCGAGCGCCTGATCGTGAAACAAGCGCCCCTGAAACGTGCGGCGGAGCACCGCACCAATGCGCACCGGTGTCTCCACGCCGAGCACGCGCGCGTCGGCATACGGGACGTGCCCCGCGCGCGCCAGCCGCTCGAACAACGGAAACCCCGGCGAAGCCGCCAACAATATCGCCGCCAGCGAGGAGAGCAAGAACAGGTTCGCGATCGCCGTGCCTCGCGACGTCGAACGGGAGCGGTTGGTAGATTGCTGGCTGCGCGCAGGCACGCTTTGCCCGGCCGCGACGCTCGACAAGACAATCCCCGTCAACGCCCACCAACAAAAGAAGCGCTGGCTCGTCAACGAACCGAGCGCAAATATCACCAACAAAGCGCCCAGCGCGAGGCGCCCGCGCCGGGCCGCGAACCAAGAGAGCCCTAGACTTGCCGCGAACAAGACCAGGATCACGCCCCCGCCCGCGGAAGCAAAGTTAGGGGCCTGCCATTCGCTCACCCCGGTCGTTCCGGTAACACGCACCGCGCGCCCGTAGTCGACGACATAGGCGTAGATCTGCGGGCCGCGGGGATTCACGAGCGTGCCGGCGCTCACGGCTGCGAGCAACGCAAGATCTCGCTTCAACGCCCGCTTGGCCGAGCCCCATGCTGCGTGCGCGCGCCACGCCTTGACGAACTCGGCCGCGGGCTCGAGCAAGCACGCGGCGCCGAGCAACGGCGCCAAAACGAAGCTGCCGTGCACGTTCGCCCACAACGC
>JAEUAF010000854.1 GCA_019695485.1 Sorangium sp. | reverse complement strand
CGCGGCCGAGCGAAGTCATCGTGCTCGGTGAACGGCGCGAGGCGTCGCGCAGCGCCACACTCTCGCGCGCCGAAGTCCGCCAACTTCCCGGAACGTTCGGCGACCCGTTTCGCGCCATCGAGACGCTGCCCGGTGTCACACCCCTGGTTTCGGGATTGCCGTTCTTTTTCGTGCGCGGAGCGCCCCCCGGCAACGTCGGGTACTTCCTCGATGGCATTCCTCTGCCGCTCCTGTTCCACGTCGGCGCAGGGCCGTCGGTCGTGCATCCTGGCATCATCGAGCGGGTGGATCTCTACTCCGGCGGCTATCCGGCTCGATATGGGCGCTTCGCTGGCGGCATCGTCGCGGGCGAAACGACGCCGCCCAAGGGCGAGCTTCACGGCGAGTACAATCTGCGCTTGTTCGACGCCGGAGCGCTGGTCGAGACGCCATTTGCGGAGGGTCGCGGCGCGGCGTTGCTCGGCGGTCGCTATTCGTACACAGCGCTCTTGCTGTCACTGTTGTCGCCGAGCGTGGCGCTCGACTACTGGGACTACCAGGCTCGTATCGGCTACGACGTCACCCCGCGCGACCGGCTGACGCTGTTCTCATTCGGGTCGTACGACTATCTCGGGCAAAAGAGCCAAGGTTCGACGCTGACTGTGTTTGGTACCCAGTTTCATCGGATCGATCTGCGCGAGGACCATAGCTTTGCCAACGGAGGCACATTCCGCAGCGCAGTAACGCTCGGGCTCGACCGCTCGGAAACGCAGGAAGGTCGCTTCGTGCGAAATCGTATGGCGGGGACACGCACCGAACTCAGCTTGCCGATCTCACACCAGCTGCGAGTGCGAGGGGGCACCGACCTCGCGCTCAGCCACTACGACGTCGAACTCGGACCAGGCGATCTCTCGCCCACCCAAACCAGCATCGCCCAACTCTTTCCATCGCGCACCGATGTCGCGCTCGGAGCGCGCGCGGACGTGGTGTGGTCGGTGCTACCGACGCTCGACGTGACCCCCGGCGTACGTGTCGATCTCTACGGCTCTGGTGGGGCAACGCGCGTCGGCGTGGATCCACGCCTGTCGCTGCGCACGACGCTCAGTCCGAAACTGCACCTGAACGCGGCGCTGGGAGTTGCGCACCAGCCGCCGGCGTTCGTGGTGCCGCTGCCTGGCTTCCAACCCGGAGGGCTCCAAGGCGGCTTGCAGAGCGCGCTCCAAGAAAGTCTGGGCGTCGAGGCCGAGCTTTGCGCCGGCACGACGGCGAGCGCCACGCTGTTCCAGAATGCGTTCTTCGACATGAGCGATCCGCTCGGCGCGACCCAGCCGCAGCTGAACGGTTGCCCCCCCGGCACCTTCCCCGACGACAGCCTGGCGGGGGATCGCGGCGGTGAACCCAGCAATGCCGTCGCCTGTCGGCGCCGATTCGATCAGGGCGTGCTCGGCCCGGACAACTCCGGCGGCCCTGGGCAGGCATCGAACGGCGGCGGCGGCGGTTCGCGCGTCCTCAAAGCGTTCGAGGTGCGAACGATGGGGCATTCGTACGGCCTGGAGCTCTACTTGAAGCGCACGCTGACCAACCACCTCGGCGGCTTCTTTTCCTACACGCTATCGCGCTCCACGCGCAGCTATGGGGATAGAAGCTACGTGGCGACGTTCGACCGCACGCATGTCATGAACGCCGCCCTTGCCTATGACCTGGGGCGCGCCTGGCGCGCCGGAACGCGCGTCGTCTTCTATACGGGGCTGCCTCAAGCCGAAGATCCGCAAAACCCCGGACTCCACCGCTTACCCCCTTTTTTCAGGCTCGATCTTAGGCTCGAGAAGCGCTGGCAACTCGGCAGAGAAGCCTGGCTTTCATTCGTCGCGGAATGGATGAACGCCACCCTCAGCAAAGAAGCAGTCTCCACTCGCTGCACGCTTTCTGGCTGCGAGTATCAAACCGTGGGACCCATCACGATTCCGAGTTTGGGGCTCGAAGGAGGATTTTGAGATGGATCGAACCGCCCTGCCCTGGTTGAACCGCACCGAGAACGCCAAGCGGAGCTCGTCCTACGCGGTGCCCATGCGACCCAGCAACGGATCAGGCTACCTGCTGGTGCTGGCCGCCATTGTGTTCGCTGGCTGCTCGAGCCGCAGCGTCGGCAATACACCGACGAGCAAGGCATGCGACCAAGCCTGCCAGGACAACGTCGCCGCCCGCGGCCTACGCGAGACGATGAAGCTTGGGTATAACCTCACGTTGCAGGGAAACCCAGTCGGCGCGCAGGACGAGTCCACCAGGTGCCTGAGCGGCAGCGGTCGACTCTACGGCAACGCCGAATCCAATGCCGATCAAGGCGCCACTCAGGTCGCCCTCACTTACGAATTCACGGCTTGCGAAAATCCCAACGTGAGCGCCGCCCAAGCCGAAAATTACGACCTGATCTTCGACGGCAGCCTGCTCGAGACCGGCGTCCTCGCGGTACAGCCGACAGCGAACACAGCCATCATCATCACGGCCGACTCGCTGAGTATTTCGGGCACGGTGTACGACCCCGCGATCGACTACCAAGTCAGCAACTGTCGCATCGCGCTCGCGCAGAACGGCAACGATCTGAGCGGTAGCTGGTGCGGCCGCTCGGTTGGGCTGACCTTGTAGGGCTAGCTTCTCCCGCGCCGTCGCAGCGCGCGCTGCGCGATGCGCTCGGCACGTTGCAGGTCGCTGCGTCGAAACCCGTGTCCGGGGCGCGAAAGCTCGAGCATCGCGGTCAACACCCCGCCCACGATGAGCGGGATCATGGCGACTGCGCCAGCGCCCCCGTGGCTGCTCGCGAAGCGCATTGCCAATGCGTCCTCATTGGGGCCGTAAGGGGGCCCGGCCAGCGGAAGGCCACGCCGCGCAACCTTCAGGATCAAGTCATCTTCGGGCAGCGCTTGCTCGAGGCGCTCATTGGACATCGGTCCAACAATGGCGCGCGTGACCAGCGTGCGACTATTGCGCTCGCGGTAGTGGAACATTGCGCTTTCCGCCGAGGTGGCAAGCAATGCGAGCCACGTCACGTTGTAACAAAGCTCCTCCTCGTCCGTGATCCGCTCGATCAGGCGCGCCCATTCGACAAGTTGTTCTTCGCTTGCGTCGACGCCCGCCGGTTTGCGCTGGAGCGCCGAGATTTCTCGAACCGCGGAGAGCGCGCGCCAGCTGCCGCGAAACGGCCGCACTTGGCAGTAATCGGGGATCCGCTGATGCTCCACCCCACGCATGAGAAGGCCGGTCACCACAGGCCCGACCGTCAGTTCGCCATTGGTCACGTACCAAAGCGGGGGTGGCACGGGCCTAAATACGGTGTGGGGAACTTCAATAAGCTGCATGGCTCGGATCCTCTGGGCTTTCTGGCGCGACGCGCGAATTGTCCCCTGGGCTACGCGCAGCGGGCCAAGAAAGTCGCGCGCTGGCGCCGCCGGTGTAGGCTCTCGGCGTGTCGAACCCGGCCACCGCGCGTGAACGGCTAGCGCTGACGCTCGCGACCCTGAATCCGGTGCGCGACATCGTTGCGCAGCGCGTGGACGCCGCGCGGCCGCCGGACTGGTGCGTACGGCGCGGCTGGGTAGAATTTCTGGTTTCGCTCAGTGAAGATCGGCTGCGTCAGGCGGAGGCCCATGGCCTCGGCCACTACCTCACCGACTTGCGCGACGCACCGGCGGATCTGCGGGCGTTGTGCGATGCGGTCAACGAACTGACGGCGTTGCCGAGGCTCAACATCGAGCCGTTCGCGCTCTCTGAGCCGGCTTTGCGCAGCGTTCCTCAACGCAAGCGCGAGCAGTTAAGCTGGTTGCTCGGCGCCGTGGGCCCAATGGCTGAACGGGCTGCTCGCATCGTCGACATCGGCGCGGGCGCCGGCGCACTCACTCGACTCGCCGCCCAAGGCTTTCAGCGCGATGCACTCGGCATCGAACGCAATCCCGCCCAAGTGGCGGCGGCGCGCGCCAGGGCACGCGAGGCGGAGCCGTCGCTCGGTCCGGCCGCGCGCTTCGTGACTCATGACGCCTGTCGCGATGGACTCGAGCTCGGCCCGAACGACTTGGCGATCGGCCTTCACGCTTGCGGCGAACTCGGCGACCAACTCGTGCGTACGGCCGCCGCGATCGGCTGCGATGCTGCCCTGATTTCCTGCTGCTTGCAGAAGATCTCGGGCTCGCTGCGCCAGCCGCTCTCCGAAGCGTTCGCGGGTTTTGGCTTCCCACGCGGGATCTTGGGGCTCACGAACCAAACCGCACAGCCCGTCGGCGTCGAAGCGAGCATCGAGCAGATGCTCGCGGCACGCAAAGTGCGCTACGCGCTTTTTCGCATGCTGCGTGCGCGAGGTGAAGAGATCGCGCCCGGTGCCGAAATGCGCGGCATCAACCGGCGCCGTGCGAACGCTGGCTTGCGCGAGGTCGCCGACGCAGCGCTCAAGCTGCGCGGGCTAGCCGAAGCGACGGAAGCGGAGCTGTCGACGCACGAGCGCGCCGCAGAGGTGGAATTCGGCCAGATGCGGCGCCTAACGCTGCCGCGCAGCATGCTGGCACGACTCGTCGAGGTTTGCATCACGCTCGATCGCGCCGCTTACTTCGAAGAGCACGGACTCTTCACGACGGTCGCGACGCTGTTCGAGCGGCGCGTAACGCCGCGCAACCTATGTGTGTTCGCGAGCCGCGATCGAGCGCGCCTACCCGAACCAGAGCTCGCCGAGCGGCGCCCGCAGTAAACGGCGCCGCCCGACAAACACGATTCGCTCAGGGGACCACGATGCGACCGGGCGCGCTCGACGCGCCGTTTTGCGTATGGCAGCTGTTGCAGTTGCCGTTGGTCTGCGACGCCGCCATGGCACGCGTGCCTTTGGATGTCTGCACTTTCGCCGTGTACGGCGTGGTGATGCGGGTGGTCGAATAGAAATTGCCAACCGAGTTCAC
>JAEUAF010000841.1 GCA_019695485.1 Sorangium sp. | reverse complement strand
CCTCTCGCTCAGAGCGGCATCGCCCAACTTGTACATCGATTGCAAACCGCGCCCGCCCGCAGGCCGACCGCCGCTCCCCCAATTTTTGAGCTGGGTGGAGCACGTCGAGCGGGATGCCGCCGCATGCTCGGGTTGGCATTTCACGCAACGCGGAGAGCCGTTTCAGCGCATTCGATCACGGGTTCAGCGGACCGAGATCGATGAGAGTTCGATCCATTTCGAGCTTGGCTTTGACGTCGCGGCCTGTGGCGGTGATTCCGGAGAGCGCGTCGTTGGCCTTGGTGGTGAGGTCATTGGCGTAAGAGTCGCCGGAATTGAAATAGACCCACCATTGAAAGCTCGTGCGCAACGTCGGATCGGACTGCGCAGTCCGAATGTGATCCGTCACCTCGCGCCAGCCGGTGTAGCCGACGTCGTCTTGGTTATCGAGCCCGGGCAAGAAGTAGCAAGGCGAGGCTGCCATCGCGTCGATGGCTTCGAGAATGCCGGGCAAACCGTCCTTGAAGCCGTTCTGGTTTTGGTAAGACCAGCTCGCGGTGCTGGCCTTCCAATAAAGTTGGCAGGTAAAGATCAGGCCGCCGCGTCCGCCTTTGGACTTGTAGTAGTCCACTACGTCTTGGCAGCGGTCGAGCGCGTAGCGCGGGCTCCGTCCGCCATCGGGGCTTCCGATCTTGAGCGGCTTGTCGGGATAAAGGCTGACGTAAGCGTCGACCTTGTGCTTGGCGGCGTCGACCCACTCGCTCTCGGTCATGTTGCTGCCAAGCTCGACGGCTTCCTGCAGGAAAACGTTGGGGTAGTGGTTGACGATCGCTTGGATGTCTTTGTTCTGAAAGAAGCGCTCGCCCTGGTTGGCGTGGTCGGCGTTCAGCCCAAGTACAAGTCCCGCTTGGTATGCAGCGTCGACGAGCGATTGAACGGCGTCGGCGGTCGCGACGCTCGAATTCGGCAAGGGGCTGACCGTGTTGGCACCGAGTGCTTTGTGACCGGCGACGAACGGTACGGCGTCGGAGCTCCCGTTGCCGAACATCGATTCGATGCCGCGAATGGCAAACGCATTGCCCCGGCGATCGCGCATTTGGTTGCCGACGACCCGGATGTTGGGCCAGAGCGCCCCGCTGCCCGAAGCGCCGCCCGATGTGGCAACGCCTCCGGAGGTCGCCGTTGTGCCGCCGCTGCTAGCGCCTCCGGCGCTGCTGGCGCCGCCCTTGGTCGCGGTCGCGCCGCCGCCGCTGGTGCCGCCCTTGGCTGCGCTGGTCCCCCCGTCGCCCATCTTCGTGCCGCCAGTGCTGTTGGCTCCAGCGGCCCCGCCTGTGGCTTTCGAGCCAGCGCTGCCGCCCAGCTCGTTGCCGCCCGCGTTTTGGCCCGCCGTCGCGCTCCCACCGGTCGACTTGCCGCCCCCGCTTGCGAGCGCGCCGCCCGTGGCGTTGTCGGCGGGGAGCCCGGCTGCACCCGCCGTGAGGCCTGCCGCGCCGCCGATTCCGGTAGCGCCTCCGCTCCGGTTCCCACCCGTTCCTGGGGCGCCTCCGGTGGGGCTCCCTCGCCCACCCGCGCCGGGCAGTCCCATGGACTCGGCGCCGTCAGTGCACGAGACAAGCGCAGAGAGAAAGCACACTGAGAGGCATGCGAGGGATGCTTTGGCTTGTTGCATGATCGACTTTCCAGGCGTGACGGTGTGGTTCGGGCGCCAGAGTGGCCCGGAGTACGTACCGCCACCGCCCCGAGACGGTTCAGCCTGATGTGTCTTGCAACGCCGGCCTTGTGCATCCTCGCAAGATCGGGCAGGACGTCCGCCTCGAATGCGAGCCTACGCTTGACCCTTACCGCTCGCTCTGCGCGCGCGGCGCCGACGCTCGCCAACGTGAGCGCTCGTTCTAGGGCGCGCGTGTGTGAATCGGGCTTGCGAGCTCCGCGTGCAGCGCGATGAAAGGGTCGAGCGAGCTTGGCTCGGCGAGGGTGCCCGGGCTCGCTGCGTGCTCGGGCGGCGTGCCGAGCAGAATCTTCTTCACGGGGACTTCGAGTTTCTTGCCATTCAGCGTGCGTGGCACGACTGGCACTTGGCGAATCTCGTCTGGCACGTGGCGGGGCGACAGGCCGCCGCGGATGCTGTCTTTGAGCTTCTTTTTGAGCGCTGAATCGAGCTCGAATCCGGGGCGCAGGCTCACGAAGAGCCACAGCTTGCCCGACAGCTCGCTGAGCGTCCCGGTATCGACCACGAGGCTGTCCGCGATTTCCGGCAGCGCCTCGACCACCCGATAAAATTCGCTGGTGCCCATGCGCACCCCGCCGCGATTGAGGGTCGAGTCGGAGCGCCCGTAGATCACGTAGCCGCCGTGCTCGGTGCGCTTGACCCAGTCGCCATGCCGCCAAATCCCAGGAAATGTCGAGAAATAGCTGTCAATGCGGCGTTCGTCGTTCGGATCATTCCAGAACTGGGTCGGCATCGAGGGCAGCGGCTGACGGAGCACGAGCTCGCCCACTTCGCCCACGCGCGGCAAGCCGGTATCGTCCAGCGCTTCGACTTGGGCACCGAGCCCTGCGCACTGAATTTCTCCGGCATGCACCGGCAACAGCGGACACGACAGCACGAAGGCTGTGCACACGTCCGTGCCACCGCTCAGCGAGGCGAGCAGCAAATCGGCCTTCACGTGCTCGTACACCCAACCGAAACCAGCGGCCGGAAGCGGCGCGCCGGTGGTGCCGAGGGCCCGTAGCGCGCTGAGTGGAAAGCGCTTGCGCGGCTCGATGCCCGCCTTTTGACACGCAAGCAGGTAGGGAGCGCTGGTTCCGAAAAACGAAATCTGCTCTTCGTCCACGAGTTTCCAGAGCGCGTAGAGGTCCGGCGTCGCGGGGCTGCCATCGTAGAGCACCAGCGTCGACCCGAGCAGCAGGCCGCTGATCAGGAAGTTCCACATCATCCAGCCCGTGGTCGTAAACCAAAAGAAGCGATCGCTCGCTCCAAGGTCCGAGTGCAACGCGAGCGCTTTCAGGTGTTCGAGCAGGATTCCGCCGTGGCCCTGCACGATGGCCTTGGGGAGCCCGGTCGTACCCGAGGAGTACAAGATCCAAAGCGGGTGTTCGAAGGGCACGAGTTCGAAGCTGAGCGCTTGCTCGTCACCTTCCAAACTTGCAAAGCCGAGCGCGCCCTCGACGCCCTCGCCGACGGCAATGCAAGTCTGGAGGCCTGGCAAGCCATTGCGGATCCGCGAAACCTCCGCGCGCCGGTCGAAGACCTTGCCCTGATAGGTGTAGCTCGGGCTGACGAACAGCACCTTCGGCGCGATTTGCTGGAAGCGATCGAGCACACTTTCCACGCCGAATTCGGGCGAGCAGCTCGACCAAACCGCACCCAGACTCGCCGTGGCTAGAAACGCAACCAGGGTCTCGATGCGATTCGGCAAGAGCGCCGCTACGCGATCGCCCCGAGCGACTCCCAAACGTCGCAGGCCGGCCTGCACCCTTCGCACCTCGACGCGAAGCTCGGCGTACGACAGCTGCTGGCGCTCCCCGCTTTCCGAGCGGAAGATCAGCGCCGGGTGATCATCGTTCCGTCTGAGCGCATGTTCGGCGTAGTTCAGCGTGGCGCCGTCGAACCAACGCACGTGAGGCATGCTGCCGTCGACGACGCGCGCCGCACTGCCCTGCAAATTCACGGCAAAATAATCGACGATCGATTGCCAGAACGCGCCTATCTCGCTCGTGCTGAAGGCGTGGAGCTCCGCGTAGGACGAAAAGTGCTTGCCTCGCTTGGCAGAGAGCCAAGCAAGATAATCGGTGATGCGCGAGGCAGCGACGCGCTCGGCGCTTGGCGTCCAGAGTAGCTCTCCTTCTTCGACTTCAGCCGGCGCCATGCGAAACCTCCTCGATCTCGGCCATCCCGCTCGGCATGGACGGCCTCTGTGCTCGGGCAACGAAGCCCAACGTCCGGCGCAAAGCCGGTAACGCCCGCGCCTCGCCGCGACGCCAAATGAAGGCGTCGAGCAGGTAGTGGCTGGCCTGCGGCAACGCGAGCAACGGGACCAACCAGCTGAGCGCCCGCCGAGACAGAACCCGCCCCTCACCGAAGAGCCACTCACGATCGTGCTCGACCCAGCGATCCCAGCCGAGTTGTTCGAAGAAGGACAAGCCGATCAGCACCAGCACGAAGGCTGCAAAGCCGCCAGCTGCGACGTGCCCAGGCGTCCAGTCGGGTCGCTCTCGGCTGCGCTCGCGACTGTACGCGAACAACAGCCATGCATACGGTACGCCGTGCGGAATCACGTTGGTGGCGGTGAAGACGAAATCGCTATCCGTCGCAACAATTCCCACATACCAGGTCAGCGCCGTCGTCAGCACGAGCAGCGTCTTGCCGAGCTGTAGCTCGCGCGTGCGCAGGAAACGCGCCAGCTCACAGGCGACGAAGCTCAGCAACGCAATGAGCCAAGCAGCTTTGGCGAATGGAACCCAGCTCGCGAGAGGTAGCGCCACGAAGTCGCCCGCCACGAACCAGGCGATGCTCTTCTCGGCTGCGCGCGTATGCCAGATGAAGAGCGGCACGAGCGTGGCAGAGTGGATCGCGACTGAGTCGACGACGCGCACGGCGAGCGATGCTTCTCCGGCGCGAGCACGATATAGGGCGACCCAACCAGCCTGCTGCCGCACGAAGTGGAACACCGCCGCATAGGCGAGCACGCGCCAGAATGTGGCCTCGCTAGCCTGATAGGCGAGGACACCACAGAAGTAGGCCACGAGCGGTACCCCCAGGTAGCGCCCTTTGCGCCGCCACACTTCCTCCCCATCGAAGTAGGTACGAAACCAAGTGGCGTGCACGTGGGCGACGTCCACACCGACCACGAGCAAGAGCCAACCCCACGCAGGCAAGGACTGAACGCCAGCCAGGCGAGCGCACGCCCCAATTAGCAACGCGGCGAGCGCGCTCCCCGTGAAGACGACAACGTCGACGCGCGCCCCGAACAGCCAAGGCCCCCAATCCGGCCCCAGAGCTGTCGATGTCCGAAGTTTGCCCTGCACAGCTCGAATGATGGCGCGGATGCGGCAGGCATCGCAAGGCTCGAGCTCGCGCGGCGGCAAGCGGCACGATTTCAGAGGCCGAACCGTGCGCGCAGCCGAGCGACCGCTGAGCCTCAGAACCAGCCGCCCACCATGGAGCTTGCGCCCCAATAGGTCCGCTTGTTCTCGAAGTCAGCGGTGGTGTGCACCAGATCCAAGTAGAGCTCAGGACCGAAGCCGAGAAAGAAATGACTGGCGGGATGCAGCAAGATCGGCGCCGTGATCGAGAAGGTGACGGCGCTGTCGTCGTAGTCGCCGAACGGCACACTCGTGCCGTTGGACGACGTCACGGCGCCCGGCGGCCCCAGCTTGCTCACGTGCTGGCGCCACGCGGAGAGCCCAGCACGTGGCCACCACGAAAAGAGCGGGCTCATCGGGCAGTTATAGCCGACGCGCCCGCCGGCACCGTACGTGACGGCGCTGGTCTCCGTGATTGCACCACCGAGGAGCCCCCGACTCGAGCCGTAACTAAGAGAGACCCAACCGCCGACGCTGAAGTTCCGAGACGTGAAGTAGTCGAACGATGGGGCGACGCTAATCCACGAAGAACTCGACGAGGTGGCGCTGTACCCGTTGTGTCCCAAACTCAAATCGAACGCGCCCGAGATCACGAGTTCTCCTGGGTCGCCGAACTTCGGAGCGTCGCGGGATGCTGGTGTTTCCGTTGCAACCACCTCCACTGTGGCGGGCGGCACTTCGAGGTCCGGTCTCGTAGGGGTCGGGCTGCGCGTTGCGGGTGTCGCCGCTGGCAACGGCGCCCCTGGAGCCGGCGCTGACGTCGCTACGGTCGACGACGACGCAGGCGGAGGAGGCGTCCCCGTGCCGACAGCGGGGGCGGTCGAAGCAGGGCGTTCGGGAACTGCGGGTGCCGCGGGCGAAGGTTCAGCCGGAAAGGCTCCGTTCGGAGGCGTTGCGGGAGGCGGCCGGTGTTCGTCGGCGACAGCGCTCTCGGAACCCAGAAGTCCCCGGCCGACGAGCAGAGCAGCCAGCACACCTTTCGAACGCCCCAGGATCCGTCTTG
>JAEUAF010000834.1 GCA_019695485.1 Sorangium sp. | reverse complement strand
CGTCGCGCTCTCGTCGCGCGCCGAACGCGCCCCGCAAGTCCTCGGGCAAACCCCGCGCCCGCTGCTAGGCAAGGCGACCGAAGCACACCATCTGCTGCCAGGCCTGCCCTATCACCTGGCGATTCCGGGCGGCTTCGTGCAAGCCCACCCCGCACAGGCCTCGCGGCTACACGACGCGATCGAGCAGGCTCTGCTCGCGAAATTCGGGAGGCTCAATGGCCTCAGAATCCTGGAGCTTTACGCGGGTGCCGGTGCGCTCTCGCTTCGACTCGCCGCTCGCGGCGCGACGGTAGTGGCGTCCGACAGCTTCTCGATGCAACCGAATCCCATCGAGACCGCCGCACGAGCGCAGGGGCTCTCACTCACGGCTTCGAACCTCAGCGCCGAAACTGCACTCAGCGCGCGGCACGACGTCGATGCCATCCTCGTCGATCCGCCCCGGCGCGGCCTCAGCCCCCAAGTGCGAGCAGGGCTCGCGGCCCAGGCACCCGAGCTCGTCGCTTATGTCTCGTGCGAACCACTCAGCTTGGCGCGCGACCTGTCGCACTTGATGCGCCTCGGCTTTACGCCGCAGTCAGTGACGCCATGGGACATGATCCCGCTCTCGGACGCTGTCGAAACGCTCGTCATTTTGGCGTCGGGCGAGCCCTTTCGACCGCGCGTCCTCTACGCGGACGCAGAACTCTTGGCGGTCGACAAGCCCGCGTTCTTCCCGACGACACCGCAAGGCGAGCAGGCCACTTCCTTGCTCGAGGCCGTGCGACGCCTGCCCGACGCGGGCGATTCGGTGCCCGTGCATCGCCTCGATCTCGGGACGAGCGGGGTCTGCCTGTTCGCGAGAACACCCGACAAAGTCGAGGTGCTTTCGCGTGCGCTCGCCGAAGGCCACAAGGAGTACCTGACGTTGGTCCAGGGCATCGCGCGCAAGAAGGGGCGCATCGAGCGCAAGATCCCGGACGGCGCAAAGCTCCGCCACGCTGTGACGCGCTACGAACGCGACCGCGTCGTCGGCACCCACTCTCTCGTGCGCGCCCTGCCTGAGCAGGGCCGGCGTCACCAGATTCGCCGCCATCTGGCGCACATCGGTCATCCCGTGCTCGGCGACGCGCGCTACGGAAACCCCTCCGCAAATCGCTTTTTCGAAGAGCGTCACGGGCTCGACCGCACGTTTCTCCACCTGGAACGCCTGCGCCTCGTGCTAAACGGTCAGACACTCGAGATCCACGCCGAGCTCGCTCCCGAACTAGAAGCTACGTTGCGGAGTTTGGCCCGGGCACACGCGGCCAGGCGGGTGTCGAGCGAGAGCTCAGTCGAGGCTGAAAAAGCCACGCCGGGCCGCGAGTAAAATGGCACCGATGTGGACCGCGTGACAAATCTCCCCCGATTCCCAGAGTCGCTCGAGACCCTTGGTCGCATGCAATTCGACGGCGATCACCTCCGTCGCCTCGGGACTCGGAGCGAGCACTGGACGCGCACCCGTCGCCACGTACAGGTGAGCACGAACCGAATGACGCGCCGGTTCGGTGCTAACCCACGAAAGTGCGTGCCAAGACTGCGCGACGTAGCCGGTTTCTTCACGAAGCTCACGTTCCGCGGCGAGCAAGGGATCCTCGCCTGGCTCAATCACCCCCGCGGGCAGTTCGAGACTGTCGCGCTTTATACCGTGGCGATATTGCCGCACCATGACAAGCTCCTGGTTGTCGGTCAGCGCGACGGACGCGGCCCAATCGGGCCCCTCGAGCACATGGAATTCATCGATTTCCTGACCATTCGCCAGCCGAACGCGCTGCTCGCGCACGCGCAACCAGCGGCGCTCGAGCAAGATCACATCAGACAGCACCTGCCAGGGCTCGGGGCGAGACATGCTCGGGTTCTTAGCAGACGTAGCCAGCTACACCGCGCTCTTTGTCGGCCGCTCTGCGCGCGCGTTGCGCGTCGGTGCGACAAGTGACTCGCTCGGCGTCCCTCGAGCGCTGCTTTTCCGACCCCGGATACACGCCACCGCGGGCGGAATTGGAGAACCTCGTGCAGGCGCTCAGCGAGCTCGAGCGCGACGATGCGAGGAAGCTCGAGCGCGTGCTCGGCCGCGTCGGGTGGGCTGCGGCGGAGGCGGCCCTCGCGCTGCTCCCGAATGTCTCCGGACCTGGACGAGCCCAGCTGTTTGCCTTGCTGGAGAGGCTTGCCGGCACGACCGCGGATCCGAGGCTCTTCTCCACGCTCGAGGCTGGGCTCGACGATCCGCTGCCGCGTTGTCGACGCTACGCCGCCAACGGCCTCGGCAAGCTCGGCGATCCGCGGGCTGAGGCGCCCCTGCTTCGCGCGCTCGAAAACGCGCCGCTCGACGTGGCGCGCGCCATCGTGGAAGGGCTCGGCAAGGTGGGTTCCGAGTCCGCGCGCGCCGTCCTCGCTGCGCTTCAAAGCAGCGACGCCGAACTTTCGCGGCGTCGCGGCCAGGCCGAACTCCTGATCGCGCGCCGGCTCGAGCGCATGGCTGAGGGCAGCCTCGTGCTCGATCGGCGCTTGCCCGCAAGCTACCACGTGAGGCTCTGCTGCCGACGCGGTCTCGGCGCGGTGCTGGCATCGGAGCTCGACCACTTCGAGATCCGCGCCGAGCGCGCGGACTCGGTCGACGTGCTCCACTCCGGTTCGCTGCGGGAGCTGCTAGTCGCACGTTGCGCGCTCGATTTTGCGATCGTCGTGCGCACCCCAGCTCACCATGGGGACCCGGCCGCGCGCCTCGTCGGCGGCTTGACCGAGCCCTCGACACTCGCGGCGCTCAACGCGTGGACGCAAGGGAAGCTCCGCTTTCGCATAGAATGGACGGACGGCGCCCACCACCGCGCGCTGTGTTGGCGAATCGCGGAGGCGCTCTCGAAAACTGGCGCGCCGCTCGTCAACGATCCGCGCAATGGGACCTGGATTGTGCGCGCCGACCCACAGGGCAGCGCCGATCTCGAACTCGTGCCCAAGCTGCTCCCCGACCCACGCTTCGAGTACCGCAAGCGCGACGTGCCGGCGGCGTCGCACCCGACGGTCGCCGCCGCGCTCGCGCGCATTGCGGGCGCGCGCGAGGACGACGTAGTCTGGGACCCTTTCGTAGGCAGCGGGCTCGAGCTCATCGAGCGCGCGCGATTGGGCCCCTATCGTCGCCTGATCGGCTCCGACCTTTCGTCAGCTGCGCTCGAAGCCGCGCGAGAGAACCTAGTGGCGGCTGGGCTCGAGCGCTTCGAGCTCATGCCGGGAAACGCGCTCGAGCTACGCCCGGCGGACGTCAGCTTGATCATCAGCAATCCGCCGATGGGACGACGCGTCGCGCGTGACGGGAGCCTGCCCGCTCTGCTGACTTCGTTCGTCGAACGTTTGCCTTCCCTGCTGACAGCCGGGGGTCGTGCGCTATTTTTGTCGCCGATTCCCGCGCTCACGCGCAGCGTCGCGACTCGCGTCGGAATGAACTGCTCCGAGGGCCCCGAAGTAGACCTCGGCGGCTTCAGCGCAGAGCTCCAGATCTTGACCCGCCGCTCCGCGGGTTAGCCGCGAGCGCTCGACCCCCTCTCACGCTCGCGCGCTCGGCCCGAACCCGGGCTTTTCCCGCGGAGAGCCCGCGCACCTGCGCTTGCAAGGAGCCCACAACTAGTTGCATCTCAAACGATCAACGGACGAAGCCGCCGCCCCTCGCGGCGTTCCAGCCTGCACACACTCGCGCCCTGTCGCATCGACGCGAACGCTGATCAACACGTGCACTTTCAGGCATTTCCCGCGACAAAAGCGCGACTCAAAGACCAATCGACTCATCGAAAAGTCCGCACGAACTGTGAGAAAAACCTACAGAAACCCCATGCGCAACTTGAGCAAAAGTAATCCCGAAGGTTGGAAGTAGTCGACAGGAAGAGCGAGTGACTGCTACTTTCAAGGCTCTATGCTTCTGGGCAAATCCCAGAATGCCGACATGGAAGGAACCCATCATGCGATCAAGCGTTCGACACCTCGTTGGTCTGGGCAGCATTGCCCTGTCTGCGTGCTCAGCCGACGTCCGAGAATCGACGGTTGATCAGGCCCAGACCCCCATCGTGCGCGCCACTGCGGACGGAGGGAAGGACCAGGTCGTGCTCTTGTACATGAAGGTGGCCTCGGGCGGACAAATCCGCGAACGATCCTGCAGCGGCACATTGATCGCGCCGCGAGTCGTGCTGACAGCGGCGCATTGCATGGCGAACGTGTGGACTAACCAGGTCTTCGCCTACTGGGGCGACAACTTCGCCGCCGACCTCGCCGCGCTGCCCAGCGCAGGTCCGACCTTGTTCGTGCCGCCGCCCGGACAACCGTCGAAGTTCGCGCAGGCCGATTCGTACGAGGTTCATCCCGATTGGAACCCGAGCCTGGTTCACCCCGACTTGGCCGTGGTCTACCTCGACCGCATCCCGCCCTTCGAGCCGCTGCAACTGGCGCGCTTTCGCATCGACCGTAGCTTCGAGAACAAAAGCGCGACGCTGGTCGGTTGGGGCGCCAGCCAAGCCCTCACCGCCGACATCTCACAGACGGTCGGTGGCCGTACGCAACGCACCGGGAAGGCTCCAATCCTCGGCTCACCCACTCTTTCGGACTATCACCCCGAAGACCCCAACGCGGGCATGTTGGATCCAGCCATCCGCCGCGACACGCTCAAGACCGACGGGCACGCTCCCTACTCGAACACCTGCGCGGGTGATTCGGGTAGCCCGCTAATCGTCACCAAAGGCGGCAAGGACTATGTCGCTGGCGTCAGCTCTTGGACGGGGCTCTTTTGCGAAGACTATTCGCTCTTCACGCGCATCGACCCGTTCCTGCCCTTCATCGACCAGGCCATCCGCCGCGGCGGTCGCGCGCCTGTCGTGCCTCACCTCGAGTGCGTCGCCGACAACAACGACGGTACGTTGTCCGCCTATTTCGGCTACCGCAATGACAACGGTGTGAGCGAGGACATCCCCTACGGCTGGCGTAACAACATCCCGCTCGACTCCGGCCAACACCGCGCAAGTCACTTCCTGACGGGCACGCATGACTTCGTATTCGGTGTCGACTTCAAGCCGAATCAGCAGCTCTTCTACAGCTTGGTCCCGGACGGCCCGCCCCCCTCACTACTGATCGCCAACAAGCACTCGCGCCGCTGCGGGACTGACGTTGCTCCGCAGGTCGCCTGTGGCGGCTTTTGCCGAGCAGGCTTGAACGCTGGCTGCACGGACGTGCTGCCGAGCGACGTTCAATGCATGCAGGACTGCCTGCAGCTGCTCGATGCGTTCCCCGAGTGCAGCGCCGAGGCCACTGCCATGAACCAGTGTTACGCGAATACTCCGAGCGGCGGCGATCGCTGGATCTGCAACGGCGATGACTTCATGCCGTCGGCCGTGGCTTGCGCCGACGCGGAGAACACCTTCTACACCTGCCTTTTCGGCGGCTGAGAAGCACACCTGACTACTCGGGATGCTCTCCCTCCGACTGCGGAGGGAGGGCGCCGCCCAAGTTCGTAGCCCTTCCTTACGTTCGCGCGATGACGCACAACGTCGGAATCGCCCGGCTGCTACGACTTGCGGCGCACCGTTTTGCGCTAAGGTCCGGCTGAACGCGCCCCGCTGTGCGGCGCGTTCAGGAAAGAACAAGCAATGCAAAGCGGTCTCGACATCAAGAAGGACGGCGCACTCGACTTCGTTTCGCTGGGAGCCCTGGTTCACCGACTCGACCCGGGGATTGTTCCCTTTCGGAAGGCGAGCGAGTGTCAGATCCACGTGAGCGGCGGTGAGTTCAACGTAGCCGCGAACCTCGCCGACTGCTTTCGGCTGAGGACGGGCGTCGCGAGCGCCATGGTCGACTACCCCATCGGCGATCTGATCGCCGAGCGTGTCCGCGCCATGGGCGTGACCCCCTTCTACAAGCAGTTCAAACACAACGGCGTGAACGGGCCGAACATGGCCACGGTGTACAGCGACCGCGGGCACGGCGTGCGAGCACCGGTCGTGTTCTACAACCGCTCGAACGAGGCGGCCGCACAGCTCAAGCCCGGCGACTTCGACTGGGACAAGCTATTTTCCGGCGGCGTCCGCTGGTTTCACAGTGGAGGCATCTTCGCGGCGCTCTCGGAGACGACCGGCGAGCTCATCGTCGAAGGCATGCGAGCTGCGAAGAGGGCGGGGGCAGTCACCAGCTTCGACCTGAACTTCCGCGAGAAGCTCTGGAACCTGTGGGGCGGAAAGCAGACGGCCACGAGCGTGATCGGTCGCATCGTGGAGCACGTGGACGTGCTGGTCGGCAACGAGGAAGACTTGCAGAAGGGCCTCGGCATCGCCGGGCCGGAAGTGAGCGGCGAGTCCAAGCTCGATCCGAGTTCGTTTTTCAAGATGATCGACAAGGTCGTCGCGCAGCATCCGCAGGTGAAGGCGGTGGCCACGACACTGCGCGAGGTGCACTCCACGAATCGGCACAGTTGGAGCGCCGTGGCTTGGGTCGGTGGAAAGACGCACACGGCGCCAACCTGTGAGCTCGACGTCGTCGATCGCGTGGGTGGCGGGGATGGCTTCGCCGCGGGCTTCATCTATGGGTTGCTATCCGGCGAGGCCCCCGAGAACGCGCTTCGCCTCGGTTGGGCGCATGGCGCCCTGCTCACCACGTTCCCAGGCGACACCACGATGGCAACGCTGGAGCAGGTGCGCGCGTTGGCGAGCGGCAGCTCCGCCCGCATTCAGCGCTAAGCAGCGGCCTGCTCTACGCCGAGCGCGCGCGAAGCCAGGCTGCGTCGAGTTCGAAGCGCCCGATCCCTTCGACGGGGCCCTCCAAGAGGAGCCCAGCGTCGGAGAGTGTGACGAAGAGCTCGCCGCCTGGCATGCGCACTCGCACGCGCCCCGGCGCGAGCCGCCCGCTGCGAACCCCCGCCGCAACGACTCCGCACGACGATGACCCAGAAGCCTGGGTTTCGCCCGCCCCGCGCTCCCAAATGCGAATCTCCACCGTCGACCGATCGAGCACCTTCGCGAATTGCACGTTGGTGCGGTTCGGAAAGCGCGGATGCCGCTCGAGCTTGGCTCCCCACTCGCGCCAGGGCAGCGCATCGAGGGGCTCGTCCCGAAACACGACGCAGTGGGGGTTCCCCATGCCGACCGCCGTCACCGTCAAGCGCTCCGCGTCGAGCTCGAACGGCGCGTCCACCAGCTCGGACGCGGCAACGACGGGCACATCGGCGGGCAAGAAGCTCGGCTTGCCCATTTCCACGCTGACGGCGTCGGCGCTCGCAAAACAGCCGACGACGCACGCATCGGTGGCGACAGAGAACGTCGGCGGCGCCGCCCGCTCACTGTGCAACCAACGCGCAAAGATACGCAGACCGTTGCCTGATTTCTCCGCGACTGATCCGTCGGGGTTCCAAATCCGAACCCCGTAGTCGGCCCCTGCGCGCGCTGGCTGCGGTTCGAGGATCCCATCGGAGCCGAGCCCCCGATGCCGATCGCAGATTTGAGCCACGAGCTCCGGCGTCAAGGCGAGCGCTGCCTCGAGAACGAGGTAGTCGTTGCCGAGCCCGTGAGCCTTCCAGAATTTCACGACGCTTTTCCTACCATGGATTTCGAGCGCTATGCCGCGGTGGGGGTGCCAATCAAATAGGTCACGGCGGCGGGCGTGCGCGGAATCGGCAAGCGGCCGATGTCCCACTCGTAGCCAGGCGCGTCGATGCCGTCGACGAGCGCCCGCAGCTCTCGGGCATCGTAGGCGCGCAAACAAGAGACGACGCCGTCCCAGAGCGTACACAGCGGCACCACCGGAATCAGGTACGTCAGCAGCAGCCGCGTCCAGCGGAACGGGCGAATGAACGGCGTGACTGCGAACATCGTCAGCAAGCCGAGAACAATCTGCAGCATGCTGGCGGGCGAACGACTGACTAGCTCGTAAACGGCGATGCCCCGCCGCTGGCGCACCGCGTCCGCCAGACAGCCCCGGGCGAGCTCGGGTGACAAGTGATGGAATGCGTTGCTGATCAGGCGAAATCCTGGCAATTCGTCGGGGACCCGCGTGGCGTCGACGGGCCGCTCGATGCAATCGACGAGGCCATCGCTCGTCCGCTTTGCGAGCGCGAAGCGCGGGAGATTTGGGTAGAGATCAGTCAACACCACGCGAATGGGGAGATGGCGCTTGCGGCTCAGCAAACGCACGATCGGCAAGGCTGGGCCGCCTCCGCCCGAACAGAGATCGAGCAGCGTGTCGTCGCCCGTGCGCTCGAGCGCGCTCGCAAGTTTTGCCGCGAAGCCGAGGTATGGCCGCTCGACGGCACCCATGAAGGCGAGGTAATCGGTCATGGCCTCGCGAACGACCGAAGGAAACCAAGGCTGGTCCTCGAACTCGAACAGCTGCTGACGTCGCATGCTCCTACTGGGCCGATTCTCCTCGAGTTTGAGCCAGGCGGAAACACCTCTGCCAAGGCGCGGGCAGGCCGGGAATTCCGAGCGAAGTGGGGATTGGACAGGCCGCCCTGGCCGGCCGGCTCACCGCGCACTGCCGGTGATTCAAGCTAAATTTTGGGCTTTCGGGCCCAGTCGCGGGAATCAGTCAGACTGCGCGCGGTGAGTCCCCCGATTGGCGTAACCGCGGCCAAAGAAGACGCAAGACCCGAGGACACTCTGGGGGTTTACGTGCACTTTCCGTACTGCCTCAAGAAGTGCCCGTACTGTGACTTCTTGAGCCTGCCGAGCGAGCGCCGCGACATTCCACACGCCGCGTACGCCGACGCCGTGATCGCGGAGCTCTCACAACGCACGGCAGGGCTCGAGTCCCTCCCCTTGCGCAGCGTCTTCTTCGGCGGAGGCACGCCATCGCTGTGGGCGGCGGAAGAACTCGGTCGCGTACTCGATGCGATCCTGGCACGCTTTCCGAACCGCACCTCAGCGCTCGAGATCAGCGCCGAGTGCAATCCGTCGAGCTTCGACGAGCGCGTCGCACGCGGCCTTCGTGAGGCCGGCATCAATCGTGTGAGCCTCGGCGTTCAGGCGCTGAACCCAGGGCGCCTGCAGTTTCTTGGCAGATTGCACGATCCTGAGGAGGCGCTGCAGGCGCTCGCGGTGGCGAGGGCTGCTGGCTTCGCGAGGGTCTCGGCCGATTTGATCTTCGGCGTGGCTGGCGAATCAGCGGAGGAAGCCGCGCACGAAGCGGAGGCCGTTGCCGACACGGGAGTCACGCACCTCAGCGCGTATGCCCTCACCATCGAGCCCGGCACGCAATTTGGCGAATTGGCGCGGCGCGGGCGGCTGCCGCTGCTCGGCGAGGACCAAGTCGCGGAGTCGTTCGCGCGGGTCGAGTCGAGCCTCGAGGCGCGCGGCTTCACGCACTACGAGGTGAGCAACTACGCCAAGGCCGGCGCCGAGGCGCGTCACAATCTCGGCTACTGGCGCGGCGAGCCATACCTCGGACTCGGTGCCGGTGCCTGGGGCACCATCCCGGTGGCGGACCGACGCTTGCGCTATCGCAACACGCCCTCGGCGGAGCGCTATCTGCAGTGGCCCGCGGCGCAGAGCGGCCTCGACCTCACGGCGGAAGGCCCCTTCGTGGCCGTGGTCGAGCCGCTGGCTCCGGACACCTTGCTCAGCGAGGGGCTCATGTTGGGGCTGCGCTTGGCCGAAGGCGTGGACTGGCAGCACGCCGAGGCGCGCACCGGCGCGCGCATGTGGAACCCGTCGCGCGAGCGAGCCCGTGCCAAATGGGCGAGCCGCGGGGCGCTGCTCGAAGAAGGCGCCCGGCTGCGCATTGAAAAGACGCACTGGCTGCTCGCCGACGGTATCATTGCGGACTTCATGTGAGTCAACGCGTTCCGAATAAATCCCGAGTATTATTGAGC
>JAEUAF010000816.1 GCA_019695485.1 Sorangium sp. | reverse complement strand
ACGGCTCGACACCGGACATGCAGTGGCCCTATAAGGATTGGGGCTTCAATCTCATTCTCGCCGGGCACGACCACGACTACGAGCGCTTCGCGGTAGATGGCCTGCCGTTCGTCGTGTTGGGCCTCGGCGGCGCCAGCATCTATTCCTTCCAGTCAACCGTGGACGGCAGCGCCGCGCGTTTCAACGCGGAGTATGGGGCGGCGCTCATCGAGGCCGACGCCAAGGTGCTGTTCTTTCGCTTCTTCGGAGTCTCGGGCACCCGCATCGACGAGTTCACGCTGAACGCTCCCTGAATCCCCCGTGTCCTGAGTCGGGCACTTCACTCCGAGCGCCCCCGACCTCCCTGATACAACCGCCGTACCGCGTCTTCCAAGGGCGGATCGTTCACCGTCAGGTCGTCCACGCGACATAGGTGTGGGAGCTTTTCCAGGAAGTCGTGCATCGAACACAGCGCGCGGTCGAGCTCGAGTTCGGAGTCGTCGCCTTCGCGGTGCACGACTTCGACGCCGCGCATCCGAAGTTCGCTCGGAAAGTTGGGGCTCTTGACGCGGATTCGCTTGTGGTCGCCGAAGCGACGGCGAAGCTCGTCGAGCGATCCATCCAGGCCAATGCTGCCCTTGTCGATGACGATCACGCGCCGCGCGAGCTGTTCGACGTCCTGAAGGTCGTGGGTCGTCAAGATCACCGTGGTACCGCTTTGGTTGGTCTCGCGGATGAAGCTGCGGATCTTGTCCTTGGCATCGATGTCGAGCCCGATCGTCGGTTCGTCGAGGAAGAGCAGCGAGGGTGCGTGCAAGAGCGACAGCGCGAATTCACAGCGCATGCGCTCGCCGAGCGACAAGGTGCGCGTCGGCTGGGTCATGATGCGCTCGATGCCCAGTAGCTCGACCAAGCGCTCGAGGCGTTGGCGATAAACGGGCCTAGGAATGTCGTGGATGGCGCGATTCATCCGAAACGCGTCCTGCGGGGGAATGTCCCAAACTAGCTGGGATTTCTGTCCGAAAACCGCGCCCACGTGGCGCACGTAGTGCGTGCGATCCTTCCACGGCGTAAAGCGCCCCAAGGCCAGCACTTCCCCCGAGCTCGGGTGCAAGATCCCCGACAGCATCTTCAGTGTGGTCGATTTCCCCGCGCCGTTTGGGCCCAGAAACGCGACCAGCTCACCCTCCTCAAGATCGAGACTCACGTCCCGCACGGCATCCACCTGCGTGTACTCGCGACGAAACAGGCTGGCCAGGGTTTGGCCAAGTCCCGAACCGCGCCGGAACACTTGGTATGTCTTGGAAAGACGGCGAACCTTCAGTGCGACCGACATGCGTTCAGCCCCCCGCGCTCGAGAAGCGTCGCAGCAAATAGTTCCAGAGCAATAGCGCGAGGCCGAGCAGGACCAACGCAGTCACCGCCACCCAGGGCCAACCGCGGGTAGCACGGCCGAGCAGCGCCGAGGCAGGGAGCACCGCAAAGCCCAAGAGAGGCACCGGAACCATGGCCATACCGCGCAGTCGCTTGGGCAAAATCACGGGCGGGTACTGGCCGAGGGCAGCAATCGTATCGAACACCTCGTAGATCCGCGCATTGCCGACCCAAACCAAGAGAATCGACGCCATCGTCACCAGACTCGCGCCGAAGAGGACGAGCGAGACCAGGAACAGCACGGCGAACAAGGCGACCCCTGCTTGAGTCGGGTGAGCGATGCTCCGCAAGCACCACGCGCTCAACAAGAGCCCACCAAACAGCTTCCCCAGATCTTCGGCGTCGAACGATTTGACGACGCTGAGCAACAGCGGATGGCGCGGCTTCAGCAGCAGTAGCTCGAAGGTTCCTTCGCGAATCGACTCCGAGGTATTCCAGACCATGCCGCCAAAGAAGGGATAGGCGATGCCTTTGGCGCTCAGAAAGACCGCTTGAATGAGCAACGCCTGGTGCATTTCCCAGCCCGGAAAGGCGAGCCCGTTGCCATAGAGGAGGACCGTGATCAGCGAGGGAAGCAGCTCGATCCCCAACATCACCAGCAGGCTCGCGAAAAAATCGAAGCGATCCGCCATGCGCGTCGCGAGCCCGAGCCGGATTCCGTGCAGGAGCAGAGAGATCAGGCTTCTCATCCGCCGGCCGAAAGAAAGCGTCGCGTCGCGACGCGCTGAATGGCGGCCAGAATCGCGAGCCACAGCAGCGTCACCAAGAACTGCAAGGCGACCGCGGCAGGCGCCGACAACACGCGGCCCAAGAGCTCGACCTGTCCGAGTGCAATGCGAATCGGAACGTAGAGGATCCACGGGTAGGGCAGCAAGAAGAGCAGCGGCAGGCAGGCCACGGGAAAAAACGAGAGCGGAATCCACGCGCCGGCCAGCGTGTCCCGGACGAGCCCCATGCAGCGCCGCAGGCCCTCGGCTCGACTCAGCCAAAATCCACTCAGGCCCGAGGCGTAGTTCACCACGAACATCAACACGAAGCCCTGCGCCAACGAAAGCCCGAACCACAACGGCTGGCGCGGCAGGATCGGGTGCCCTAGCCAGAGTGATACCAGGCACCAGACCGGGATCGCTTCGATCAGCACCGCCAGCGCGCGATGACCGAGCTTCTGTCCGAAGGCGAACCACGCATGCGGGAGCGGTTGCAACAGGTGGTTCGTGTAGCGTCCCGTGCGCACCAACATTTGCAAGTTCCAGTCGGCGAAGTCGAACACGACGTAGCCTGCGAGCAACGCGAACGCAGAATAGGTGATCAAGTCGTCGCGCGCGAGGCCGCTCGTGGCGCCCGACGCCCGCGCAGTGCTGGACCAGATCCAAGACATCACCAGGAAGCGCAACGGGCCGGTGAGCAGCGACACCGTCATGTGCGAGCGAAACGCGGCCCATTCCTTCCAGGTCACCTGCGCGATAGCAACGACCGCTTCGAGTCTCGCTCTGACCCTCAAAGCAGTCCCGACCAGATCACAGCGCGCGGCGTCCAGCAAAAATCAGCGTCCCAATCGACGGTGGTGGGCAGCGTCCAGGCCGCCACCAGCTGCTGTTCGGGCGCAAAGAGCCACGCGCAGCGGCCCGAGCCTTCGTGACCCCACACGGCGCCAGGCGGGATCAACGGATGGCGCGCGGGTTCGATGCCGAGACCGTATTGCCAATCGGGAAAGTGATCGCCCCAGTGCGGGGCGGGGGCCGTCAGCTGGATGCGACGCATGGCTTCGAGCGTGGTGCGCCCGATCACCCGCTTGCCGTCGAGGGTTCCGTTTTCGAGAAATAGCCGCCCGAGCCGAACGAGATCGGGGCACGTCGAATACGCGCCACCGAGGGCCCACGACGCATGGTGCGGGTGCTCTCTCGCGTATGAAAGGCTGGCTAGGTCCTCAGGCTTGACGACGCAGAAGTTGTCGTCGTCGCGCCCGCTGGGGTCGAAGAAGGTGTCGTGCAGGCCGGCGGGCTCGAGGATCTCGCGCGCGACCCAAACGTCGAACGGCTCCCCTACCAAGCGGGTGATAATCTCGCCAAGCACGATGAAGCCAACGCTCCCGTAGCACCAGCGTGCGCCGGGCTCGTGCGCGAGCGGCTGCGCGAGCAGCCACTCTAGCCAGGCCGCGCTGCGCACAACCGGCCAGAACCCGATGTGATCCGGGTTCGGTTCGCCATTCGACCCCGGATCGGCGGGAAGCCCCGACGAGTGCGTCAACAGGTGTGTCAAACGGATTTTGGTGTGCGTCGGCGTGTCGAATTCCTTCAAATAGTGGCCGATCGGCAGCTCCATGACGAGCCGACCGTCTTCCACCAACTTCAGAATGCCGAGGCTGGTGAGCACCTTGGTGATCGACGCGATGCGACGGAATGTGTGTGATTCCATCGGTAGCCTCTGGTCATAGCGACGCGAT
>JAEUAF010000505.1 GCA_019695485.1 Sorangium sp. | reverse complement strand
AATTTAGGTCTCAACGGAATCGCCTCGGGAGCCCATGGTAAGGAGGCTGCGCCGCACCCAGTTGATGGGGCAATTTCCGGGTTTTTATGAATCGCCCTGGAAGTCACGTGGCCAAGCGGGCATATTTCGGGGCGCAGGTGACGCTCAAAGGCATCACGGCGCCCCCAGGGTGCGCACCCGCGGACCCTGCCTTTCGAGCTGCCCGGATGAGTGTTCGCCCTCTTTCCAGCCCCGCGTTCGAGCCCGCTGCGCCGGTCCGGGAAGCCGAGGCCGCTAGCGACGCCGCGCAGCTGAATCGCGTCCTCGCGCAACGTCTACGCGACGATCCGGCGCGAGGCACGGCGGAAATCCACGCGCACTTCGCCGCTGACGTAAACCGATTGGTGTGGCGGCTACTCGGGGCCGACCCGGACCACAACGACGTGGTGCAGCAGATTTTCTGCAAGATCATGCTGAACGGTCACCGGCTGCGCGAGCCGGAGCGGCTCGCTGCCTGGGTGCAGTCCATCACCGTGAACACGGTGTACGAGGAGCTGCGACGCCGAGATGTGCGCCGCGTGTTCCAGCGAGATTCCAACAACTTCGCCTTTCATCCGGACCTGGTCCGCGATGTCGAGGTCCGCGATCTCCTGCTGCGGGCGAAGCAGGTTATCGAGCGGCTGCCCGCCAAAGAGCGAATTGTGTTCCTGCTGCACTTCGTCGAGGGGCGGCCGCTCGCGGAAGTCGCCGAGCTTTGCGACTACTCGCTGGCGACCGCCAAACGCCGTCTGAACTCAGCAAATCGCCGCTTTAACGCACTGGTCGGAAAAAACCCGGACCTTGTGGCCCTCTTCGCGCGTCGTGAAGGGAGAGAGAAATGAACGACTCGACCGTGTCCAGCGAGCGCTTCGGCGAAGTGGTCGCCGCCGCCCTCGGCACGGGTCCATCCAAGAGTACCCTGAGCGCCCAGCGCATCGAGATCCTCGCCTTGACTGAGCGGCTCAGCCAAACACAGGCCCGTTCGGGTCTCTGGCGCTGGGGATTCGCGGGCGCCGCGGTGCTCGCCGCGGCCGCCGCCTTCATCTTGCTGATTGGGTCTTCGGCTCGAACTCCCGTCAGAGCCAGCTTCGGCGGCAAGGCCGTGGCCGACGCGGGTGAAGTGTGGACCTTGGGTGCCCAATCCCGTCCGCTCGACTTCTCGGACGGCAGCCAGGTGCTACTCGGCCCGGACACGCGCGCAGTCGTCTCACGCATCACGAGGGAACGCGCGGATCTTCGCCTCAGCCAGGGCAAGATCGTCGCGTCGATCCAGAAGAAGACCGGCGTCACTTGGACGATCGGGGTCGGCCCCTACGCGGTGCGGGTCGTAGGGACGCGTTTCAGCGTCGACTGGCAGGGCACGACGCGAACCTTGAAGGTCGAAGTCAGCGAGGGCCGGGTACGCGTGTTCGGGGGTGACTTGAACGGCGATGGCGTCGCGCTCGACGCTGGCGCTCACCTCGAGCGTCATTACGGCACCGACGCGCCCGATCCCACGCGCAGTTCGCCAGTCACCACGACAGGCGCCGAACGCAGCGAGCCAAGCGCGCAGGGCGTCGTCGATCCGCCTGCGCCTTCGGCCGCGCTCCCCGCCGGCACGCGCGTCGAGCCGAGCGCGCCCTCCCCCGCGAACGGGTTTCAAAGCCTCGCGGCCAAGGGGAAATACCGGGAAGCGTTAGCCGCCGCCGAGCGACAAGGGTTCTCAGAGCTGGTGGCTAACCTCCCTGAAAACGACTTGGTGATGCTTGCCAACGCCGCGCGCTTCGGTGGCAACAGCGCGCGCGCACACCAGGCGTTGCTTGCGCTCCGACAGCGCTTCGCCGGGCGACCCGGAGCAGAGCTTGGCGCGCTGTACCTCGCTCGCACCGCGGAAGACCTGGACAAATCGCCGACTGAAGCCGTGCGTTGGCTGCGCACGTTCCTGAGCGAATCGCCGCGCGGCGACCTGGCCGCCGGCGCGCGCGCGAATCTGATGGCGCTGCTGCTGAAGCAGGGCGACAAGAACGGAGCGCGCAGCGTGGCGGAGGACTACCTTCGGTATCACCCGAACGGCCCGCACGCGGCCCAGGCGCGCGGACTGCTCGGTCAAACTCAGCCCTAGTGTCGCGGCTCTGGCTTCTCGTCACGAGCGTGCTCGTCGTGTTGTGGGTCTCGCCGGTGCTGGGCGAGGAACGCCGCGTGAGCGTGCTGATCCCGCGCAACGCAACGATCGCGGCCTGGCCCCAGGGTACTCAAGCCGTGATCGCGGAACTTGCGGCGAGTCAGTACCAGGTCGTCGTCGAATCGAGCGACGCGAGTGAGCTCGGCCCGCTTCTGAGCGAACTGCGCAGCGCGGCCAATGACCCCAATGCGGCGGGCGCTGTGGCCGTACTGCGCACTGGCCCCGCCGGCATCGCCTACGTTTGGACACGGCGAGATGCGAACGTCGTGCAAGTGCACAGCGACAACACCGAGGGCGCCGTCAGCGAAGGCGCGCTCGCACTGCGCGTGCTCGAGCTGATTCGCGCGCGCGATCTGCCCGTATTGGAGGCCGCTCCACCACCTCCTCCTCCGCCGCCCCCCCGAGCGCGGCCGAGTCCCCCTAAGCCAACGACCACCACCCCAGAGAGCGCGCGCCGCCCCAAGTCGGCGGCGATCTGGGTTAGTGGCGGCACGGTGTTCGCGGGGGGAACCTCCGCGCCACTCGTATTGCTAGGGCTCGGTGCGCGCGTGCCCATCTTTGCGCCCGCGCTGTCGCTCGACCTTGGGCTCGGGTTTTCCGTGGTGCCTTTCAAGCTCGAGACCGCGGCGGGGGCGCTCGACGTGAACGCGCGTCAAATGGCGATGCACCTCGTCGTCGAGCCATGGCTGACCTCGGCGTTGCGCGTGGGACTCGGTGCCGGGCTCGGAGCCGTGTGGCTCAGCGAGACCGGCGAACCGAAGCCCGGCTACCTCGCCAACTCAGACAACTCGTATGTCGGGCTCGCGTCCGCGCGCGCTACCGGCATGCTCGCGAGCGGCGCGCTGCGGCTCCTCGTGGCGTGCGAACCCGGGATTTTACTCCCCGCCGCCAGCATTCGCGCCAGCGGTGAGGAGATTGGCCACGTCGGGCGCGCGTGGGTCAGCGTCACGGTGGGGGTCGGTTGGTCCCCACTGTGAGCGACCGAGCGAGCTCCGTCCTGAGCGCTGCGGTCAGGGAATGAACATGATGTTGTCGATCGTGACGTCGGCCGCGTAGGTTGTGGCCGTAGCGGTGCCTGCACCTGCCGGAGCCGGCAGCGCCCAGGTGATCGAGGTGATCTCCGCCGGATTTACGGTTCCTTGCGGCTTTCCCCCGCTGAGATCAGCCCACTTCACCGTCACAGTCGTCGGCGTCGTCGTGATCGGAATCGACTTGCTCGGCGCGGCACAACTGCCGTCGTACTGGCTAGCAGCCGGCGTGCAGCGGCCGAAGTTCGGCGTCTTGTCAGCATCAGTCGCGTTCGTCTTGTGAGCGTTGAGCCACGACGACGGAATATCGTCGCCCGCCGTTCCCACCGCGAACGTCAACGTGTTGGCCCCGGACGGTGCCGGCAGCGTTCCCGACACCGTAAAGGTGATGCCCGAGAACATGGACGCATCGACTTTCGTGCAGTTGTTGAAGAAGAAGCCGAACCCTGAGTAGTCACCCACCATGCCGGTCAGGTGCCAGTTGCCGCCCGTCGTGTCCGAGGTGAGCGGGTACGTTGCGGACGTGGGCGGGAAGGCGAACGTGCCGCCAGAGAACGTCGCTGTGAAATCGCCGAACGTGGCGTCCGTTCCGGTCGATCCAGGGGTCGTGAAGTCGACGAGCAACGCTTCCGTCGCCTTGGGGCAGGCCACGGCGCCCGGCTCGCCCGTCGCTGCGGCACCGCCCGCGCCACCCGAGGTGGTGCTGGTGCCGCCCGAGCTGGTGCTGGTTCCGCCCGACGTGCTGCTCGTTCCTCCTGTGCTCGAAGTGCCGCCAGTGGCTGCATTGTTGTCAGAACTCGAAACACAGCCGACCGCGCCCCAGCTCGCGATGACAGCCGCACCCAGGACCCGATGATTCACGCGGA
Organism: Sorangium sp.; assembly: GCA_019695485.1. Classification (GTDB taxonomy): domain Bacteria; phylum Myxococcota_A; class Polyangia; order Polyangiales; family Polyangiaceae; genus PMG-095. The sequence goes on along the minus strand of JAEUAF010000505.1, from coordinate 634 downwards.
AGAACGTCATATTTTGGCCTCACTCACCCTAAAGACGGACAGAAGGAGCTTTGAGGGTCATTTCGCTACCACGAGATTTCGGCCTACCAAAGGGCTCCCAACCATTACTTAAGAAATATTAGTAAAATCCAGAACATGCGAGAACTGCCTTCGACGCGGCGGCAAGGTCGGCCGTATCCGCGCCGCCACGCCGCGCCGCAACCGCGTGACCGAGACCCGCGTTTGGCGGACGGCCCTCGGCCCTCTAAGCTCGCGCGCGAATGAACGCCGAGCGACCGCAAGCCATCCTCGTCTCCGTGAGACTGCCCGGCGTCGACCCCGTCGAATTCGAGTCTAGCTTGGGGGAACTCAAGCGGCTCGTCACCACCCTCGGCTACGACGTCGTTCACGAAGTGACGCAGCAGCGCCCCGCGCTCGCCGCCGCAGCCGTACTGGGCGAAGGAAAGCTCGAAGAGCTTTCTGCCTTGGCAGGAGGCGATGGGCTTACCAGCGTGGTTCCTCGCCGCAAGGACAAGGCGCGATTGCGACGCGAGAAGCTCGCCGAGACAGGAGCGAGCGACGACGCCGACACGGGCGAGGACGAGAGCGACCACCTCGACGACGACGCAGTCGAGAGCGAGCGCACGAATGACGC
>JAEUAF010000467.1 GCA_019695485.1 Sorangium sp. | reverse complement strand
TCGGGGCCGCAGCGACAGCTTGCGTGGGTCGAGCGGCGGCAGCGGAAGCGGATGCGGATGCAACGGGCGCCGGCGGAACCACGACGGGGGCAGCCGTCGCTGGGACCACGGGCGCGGCAGCCGGCAGCGCAGCAGCCTGCGCGGACACCGCACCAGGCGACGCGGGGGCAGCGGGCAGAGGAGCCGTGCTCGGCAGTACGGGAGCCGCGACCGGCGGAGCTGTCTTGGCCGCCGCCGGCGGAACACTCGACGCGGCAGCGGGCGGCGCCGACGGCGTCCCGAAGCTCGTGCCGTTGATAGGCGGGAGCACTAAGGGCGCGTCGCTCGGGGCTTGATTGACGAGGTACCGGATCTTCTGAACAGGATCGACGGCGCGATAGCCGTCATCCAGCAATTCGATCGAGAACTTCGAGAGCGGGCCCGAATCACCGCGGAGCTTGCGCGTCTCCTGCAGCGCGGCCTGCCACGCCTTCGCTTCGACGCAGTAGCGTTCGGCCGGCGTGCTGTCACCGACTCGGGAAACTTCAACGAACCAACGCATCTAAGCTCCTAGCGGAAGCCGGCCATGCAGGCGCGAGTCTGGTCTCCGGCGCACATCAGGCACCGGTGTGCGGCTCGAGCGCGAGCCAGCGATCCGCATGGCATTCGAAAAGCCCCACCACGATGCTCGATCGAAAACCATTTTCGATGCAGGAAGCTCTGAGGATTCATCGGTCGGGGCGGGTAGTAGAGCGCTGATTTCGAGCCCGGGCAAGGGCGCGGACCGAGGCGGCGAGCGCGTGCTTTCCCGCCAGGAATTTCACAGTCTGAGCTGCCTGATCCTGCCTTTCTCAGGGTACTCAGGGTGCCGGCCGGCATGTTTCGGCAAGTGTTGGGGGAGCGGGAGCCGCCCATTCGGTGATAGATCGCCCGTCCTATGCCGGAAGCCCGGACGACACGTCCCGCCGCGGCGACTCTGCGGCTCGAGGCGCTCGCTTATACGCTGGCAGCGGCCTTTATCACCCTCACGGTTGCGACCCGCTTTTACGGCTCTCTGCGCCTGCAGACACTCTACGCCGAGCTCTGGGCCGATCCGGCCGGATTCGACAAGTGGGTTGCCCATGGCCGCGGCCCTTGGTCCGCGCCCCTCGACGATGTCTTCATTCATTTCGACTTCGCGCGTTCGACCGCGCGCGGTGCTCCGTTTCAATGGAGTGAAGGCAACGGCTACTCGAGCGGCGGAACTAGCCTGCTCTATCCGTTCGTCTTAGCGCTCGGCTATTGGGGCGGGTTTCGCGGACTCAGCTTGATGCTGTGGGCCGCCATCGTGGCCTGCGTCGCAACATTCGGGTTCCTACTTGGAGCGCGTCGCTGGGCGCGCGATTTGCCGGCTCCGGCGCGGCTGCTCCTGCCGTTCGGGTTGCTCGCCGTCGGCACGCTCGACTGGTCGCTATTCAGCGGCATGGAAGTGGCTTTGTTCCTCGCCCTATGGGCGCTTGCTTACGTCGCCTACGACGATCTGCGAGGCTACGAGAACGCGGGCGATCCGCGCTTGGTGTTACGCGGCGCGGCCGTGCTCGGCGGCGTCGGCGGCCTCGTCGTAGCAACGCGCCCCGAAGGCGTCACCGCCATCTTCGTGCTCGCGCTCGCGGCGTCACTCCCGGTTCTCAAGCGCAGCCGAACCCACGCGGCCCTCGTGTTCGGCAGCGCGATGCTGCCAGCGCTTTTGGTGCTCGGCGCGCAAAGCTTCGCGAACCGCTGGTTCACGGGCGAATCGACGGCGGCCGGTGCTCTCGTGAAACTCGAGATGCACCATCCGTACCTCGACGCGCGCCAGGTTTTCGACGATTGGCTGTTTTACATCAAGTACCAGGCGCTTCGCGTCACGCAGTACCACTTCGCCGACCAGCCCGCGTACGGCTGGATCGCCTGGCTGCTGGGCTTCGCCGCGCTGGCGTTCCGACGCACGCGCCGCCCTGCCCTCATCTTGTGGTCGAGCGCTCTCATGTGGGTGCTGATCGTGGCGCTGAATGGCCAAGTGCGTTGGCAAAATGAGCGCTACACCATGCCGGCCGTCGCGTGGCTACTCGGCGCAGCGACGCTCGGCACTGGCGCGCTGCTGACGCGCGCCTACGAGCTCAGACACAAACTACGCGGGCCGCTGATCTTGGTGGCAACGACCAGCGCGGTCGCGCTCTTCCTCGTGCATCAAGCGCCGCGATTTCGCGAACAGCTTTGGTTCTTCGGCCGCGCCTCGCGCAACATTTTCGACCAGCATGTGCAAGCGGGGCTGGTGTTGCGCGAAAAGATCACACCGCAACCAAAGCGCGTGCTGGTAGGAGACGCCGGAGCCATCCCCTATATCAGTGATTTACCCGCCCTCGACATCATTGGACTCGGCGGTTACCACGATTTTCCGTTCGCGCGCGCCACGCGCCAGCACGTGGGCGCGGGCATCGAGCTCATCGAGCGCATGGCACCCAGCGAGCGACCCGACATTCTGGCGATCTATCCGAGCTGGTGGGGCGACTTGCCGGCCTGGTTCGGCCAACCTCTCGGCGCGATCCCCGTGCGCGGCAACGTGATCTGCGGCGGCGCAGCCAAGGTCCTTTATCGACCGGATTGGTCGCCGCTCGACGCCAGCAGCCGCCCCTTCTCGCTGCGCGCCGGCGAACGCTTGATCGATGCCGTCGACGAAGCCGACCTGATCAGCGAGCGCGAACACGACTACCGCATCGCGGGCGCCCCCGGCTTCGTGACCATGGAGCTTCTGCAGAGCCCGCGCGACCAAAACCCGCTCTGGGACGCGGGGCGCACACTGCCTCCGAACGCCGTCGAGTCGTTCTACCTAACCAGCGAAAACGCCGCGCATGCACGCCTGGTGGTACGCGCCGCGCCGACCGAGCGCGTGTCGTTCGGCATCGAACTGAATGGCAAGGCGGTCGGGCGCGTGACGCTCGAACCGCGCCGGGGCTGGGTCGAAGCCAGCGTCGATCACCTGGCGTTGCCCAGCGGGAAGACCCTGGTCCGCTTCGGTCCGTCCGACCACGAACGCATCCTGTTCCACGTCTTTCTGATCGCCGAGCCGTGAGGCGCGGATGCACAGCAAGAACCCGTACCTCCAATTCGGGCTGAGCGGCGACTGGGTCGCGAGCACTGCGCTCGGCCTTGCGGCACTGGCACTGCTCGTCGCGCTGTTGCCCAGCCTGCGCCGGCGACTCGCCGCCCTGCCCGTCAGCGGCTGGCTGCTAGGTTTGGCCCTCGGCGCGGCGGGGCTTTCGGCAGGCTACGTAACGCACTACCTGCGCGGCGGACCGCGCATCATCGATGCCGCCTACTACTTTCTCGAAGCGCGCGGCCTCGCGCACGGACATTTCGTGTTCCCGGTACCTGATCCGGAGGCCTCGTTTTCTGGCCGCTTCCTGATTCCAGGGCGTGACGCGGGGTCGCTCGCCGTGTTGTTCCCGGGCGGCTACCCGTTGCTGCTCGCGCTCGCCGTAGTCGTCGGCGCGCCGCTGTGGCTGGGCCCGCTACTGGCGGCGCTGCTGGTCATGGCGACCTATTTTACGGCGCGCCGTAGCTCGGCGAGTCAGGCCACCGCGCTCGCAGCAGCGGCGCTCTCACTGCTGTCGGCCGCACTTCGCTACCACACGGCCGATACCATGTCGCACGGCCTGTCGGCGCTGCTCGTGGTGTGCGCGGTGGGGTTCGCGCTCGGCACCACGCGTCGGAGCGCGCTCCTCTCCGGCGCTTGCCTCGGCTGGTTGATCTTCACGCGGCCCGTGAGTGGCCTCGCGAGTCTCCTCGTGCTCGCTTGGTTCTCTCGCAAGCAGCGAGCGCAGCTCGGCCTGCTGCTGCTAGGGCTCGCACCGGGGGTGCTGTTGTTGGCCGCCCAACAGCACGCCGTCACAGGCCACTTTCTCGGGTCGACGCAGCTCGCGTACTACCACCTTGCCGACGGACCGCCCGGCTGTTTCCGCTACGGCTTTGGTCGGGGGATCGGTTGTCTGTTCGAGCACGGCGACTACGTGCGAGCGCGTCTTTGGGACGGCTACGGTCTCAGCGCTGCACTGTCGAACACGCTGCGCCGCGTCTTGGTGCACAGCCTCGACATCGCGAACGCGGCCCCGCTCGCGCTCGGCGTTCCGCTCGGCGTCTGGCTCGGCCGCCGCGAGCCAGCCACGCGGCTACTCGGCGGGCTCGTCCTCGGCGGGGTCGCGAGTTACATGCCGTTCTACTTCGAGGCAAGCTTTCCGGGCGGCGGCGCGCGGCTGTTCGCGGATTGGCTGCCGCTCGAGCACATCTTGCTCGCACGCACGCTGACAGCGTTTGCCTGGGGTCGCTTCGCGTGGCCAGTCTCGCTCGCGGGCTTCGCTCTGCACACCAGCAACCAGCACCAGAGTCTGCGCGATCGCGAGGGCGGACGCCCCATGTTCGAACCGCGCGAGCTCTCGCGCCGCGGGATCACGCACGGCCTCGTATTCGTCAACACAGACCACGGCTTTGCGCTCGGCCACGACCCAGCACAGCGCAACGCGACCACCGGGGTCGTCATTGCCCGCGCGCGCGACGACGCGCTCGACCGCCTGCTTTGGGAGCAGCTCGGACGCCCCCCAACCTATCTTTACACTTACGACGCCAGAGCGCGCGACTCAGAGCCAAGCGTCACGGCCTACGAGCCCCGCCCGTTCGCGGGAGCACGGCGCATCGAGGCGGAACACCTCTGGCCCCCCGCCGCAATCCGCGACGGTTGGGCACACCCCGATTACTCCGCTCTTTTCGGCGTCTCGCAGGGCCGTGGCTTGGCGCTGCATGCGACTAACACGACGCTGACCGTTAGCCTGCGATTGCCTGCCGTTTCAGAACGTCTCAGTTCGGGATCCAGATTCCGCCTGGGCTGGGTCGCAACCGACGCCGCGACCGAGGGACCTAGCCAGCCGCCGGACGTCAGGGCCCATTGGTCGGGCGCCCAAATGGTAACGGTTCAGCCAACCTGGAAACAAATAAGTCCGAATTGTTACCAATCCTCGTGGCTAGGCCCCCTGCCGATTGCGAAGCCCCTGGAAATCACTCTCGTGAGCCCGAGCGGGCTGCTCGACTACATCGAGCTCCGCGGCCGAGAAGACGATAAAGGCGTTGACAATTGAGACCTTAGGCCCGACCATCAATTCACTTTCGAAGGGTCCCAGGCGGATGGCTGACGCTTCATGGCGCGCGCGGGAAGCACCCAGCACGCCGACAGCAAGCGGCAGTCGCTCCACCGGCAGCCGAGCAGCACCGCACTCGGTCGTCGCCTTGGGTCTTGGTCGCGATCGGCGGTGCGCGGTCGATCGGCGGTTTCTAGAGGGAGGCCAGGCAGACGATGACGAAGAGTGAGCTCATCGAAGCCATTGCGGCACGGGGCGAGCTGACGAAAGCCCGGGCCGAGATGGTCGTGAATTGCGTCTTCGAAACGATGACTGAAGCGCTAAGGCGCGGAGAGGGCATCGAAATTCGAGGCTATGGCAGCTTCACGGTTCGTCCGTACAAACCCTACGCGGGGCGCAACCCCCGTACGGGTCAGCCGGTCCCCGTACCAGCCAAACGTTTGCCATTCTTCAAGGTCGGCAAGGAGCTGAAGGAGCTCGTCAACGACAGCCGCCATCAGCCGATCACGGGTGGCTCCGACGAAGACGACTGACCCGACGCCGCGCTTGACTCGCTGGCTGACGGCCGCTCTCCGTAGCTCCTTCGCGTCACTCGCAGTCATCGGTCTTTGCGTCGCTTGCTCGCATACGGCGAGCGTGCCCAAGGCTGCCGATCGGCCGCCCGCCCCCAAGCTGTTCCTCGGGTCGCTGCCCGACTACGTTGCCTCCGCGGGACTGCGTTGGATGGTGCTCGGAAGCCCGCGACAAATCGCGCAAAATCCGGCATTTCAGGACGCGCTGTCCGTGTTGTTTCCCGCGGAGCGCCTCGAGGCATACGCACAAGGAACGGGTGTCGATCTCCGCCAGATCGAGAGCGGGCTGATCGCCGGCTTCGATCTCGGCACGCTCTACGCGCTGACGCCCCCCAAGGGCGCGGCGCCCAAGCTGCTCCTGCACTTTCGCGAGCGCCTCGTCAGCGGCGAACGCGTCCAACAGCCCCATCCCGATATCGAGCGCGTCTACGGGATCATCGGCGCCACGCCGGAACTCCTGGTGCGTATCGACGATCATGTCGTAGCGATCGCAGTCGGCGATCCGACTCCTGCGCGGGTCGTCGAGGCGTTCGCGCTCGGCCGCCTCAAGAAATCTCCGACCGCGCTGCGAGGCGCTGCATTGTCGCTTCTCTCCCCACGCCCAGCCGATGCGGTGGCCACGTTCTATGCGCCCGGACCGTTCTCGGGAGAGTGGGCCCAGGGCGCGCGCGGACTGCTCGCGAACGTGTTGTGCTTGAGCGTCTCTCTGTCGCCGCTCGACGCGGGGCACGCGAAACTCCACATCGAGTTGGTGGGCGACTTTCCAGCGTCGGGGGCCGATGAGTTAGCGCAAGCATTCCGCGATCTTGCTGAGAGCCAGCTCGGCAAATTGTTGGCGCTCGATCAAACCCTCGCCACGCCGGAAGTGCATGAGCGCGAGCAGCGACTGTTACTGGATGTCGATCTCGATCTCGCACCCATCGCGCGCGGCTTGCGCGCAGCCGTGATGTCCGACGTTTGGGAAATCATGAATATCCCAGCCAAGAAGTAACGCTTTCGCGCGGGCCGCGCTCGGCAACGTCGCTGTGACGGGGCGCATGCGCCACCTCCGTTCAAGTGGCGCAATGTCATACATACGCCACCAACGCCTTACCCTTGAGCCAATTTCCAGAACGATTTCGGGCGCGTATCCCGCGATTTCCGCGATCTATTCAATTGACCAGCTGGGCTCTCAGATGATAAGACCCCGACGTGCTGCGGTGCGGCGCAATCAAATGAAGGAAGCTCCTTCGCCGCGCCGGCTCGAGAGGGCGGTCGACGCGCCAGAGCGAATCCATGGTTCGTTCGGCGCGCGGTGCTCACACGCGTCAGCCGGCAGTTATCGCACCGACAAGTCTAGGAGGCGGAATGCAATCGACGGTTAATACGGAAACGGCGCGACCCTCACCCTCGTTCAAAGAGGGCGACATGGCCGTACATCCGAATCACGGTGTCGGCGAAGTCGTTCAGGTGGAGGAACGCGATCTCGGCGGCCGTAAGACCTCCTGTTACGTCATCAAGATCCGCGATTCCGGCCTGAAAGTCATGGTCCCGACGGAGGCCGCGTCCCGCGTTGGCCTGCGGCCCGTGATGAAGAAGAAGGAAGCGCAGAAGATCTTGGACATCCTGAAGGCGCCCGAAGTCGCGGTGGATCTTCAACCGTGGAACCGACGCTTCCGGGCCTACACGGAAATGCTGAAGAGCGGGCTCCCGGCGGAAATCGCCAAGGTGCTGCGCGATATGTATCGGCTGAAGTTCGACAAGGATCTGTCGTTCGGTGAGCGCCGTCTGCTCGACCAGGCGCGTGGCTTGCTCATTCAGGAGTTGGCGCTCGCCAGGAAGGTGGCTCCCGCCGTGATGGAAGGCGAGATTCACCAGATCTTCTCCGCGTAAGGTCTCGAATCAAACCCGCGATAAAAGCGGCGTCTGCACCCCCATTGGAGGCTGCGACGCCGCTTTCGCGCATTTTGGGGCCGCTCTGGCGCAAGCGGGGGGACACGTTCGCCGTCCTATTATGAGAATCCGCCGAAAGCCGTTCCTGAAGGCATGCAAACCCGGCCGATCCTGCTGTTCGGACAGTTCCGCAGGGACGACCTCGCCATCATCAACGACGCCGCACAACAGTCGGCGTGCACCTTGGCGCGAGCCGAGTCGATCGAAGAGGCGCTGGCCTGGCTCGACACGCATGAAGCCCATGGCCTGCTCTGCCACTCGGAAGACTCCGAGCAGCTCGCGGTGCAGACGCGCGCCCGCGCGGCGCTGTCGCGCTTGCCGGTCCTAACGCTCTCCGATTCCCTCACTGATCTGGATTTCGCGTCCGCGTTTAGCTGGGGGGCCGATGACCTGGTGCCAATTGGCGCCGCGCGCCCGCTGATTGCGCGCCTGCGCGCCTTGCCGAAGGACCCGCCCACAGCGCCGAACGAGAAGCGCGGGACCGCGCTCGTGGCCGAGGTCGACCGCACGCGCCGCACTACCGTGGCAAGGGTCCTGCGCAATGCCGGCTTTGCGCTGCGCTTTGCCGTCAGCGCTGAGGACGCGCAGCGCTTCTCGGGCGATCCAGCGCTCTCCCTGGTCGTCGTCAATCGAGACCTGCTGAGCGATCCTTCTGCCACCGTTCAGGCCGCGCGCACTCAAGGCAGCAAAGCAAACTTCGTGATTTGTTCGCCACCACGAGACCTGCGCAGCGAGCGCGATGCGCTGGCTGGACTCACGGGCGTGACGCTGACCGACAGCTTCGCGTCACCGGAAAACGTACTGTTCATCGCCAATGAGCTCAGCGGCGGTCGCGTGAACAACCGGGCCAGCGCGCGCATTCCCTACGGCATGCGCGTCGCATTTCGGTCCGCCGGGCGCGACAGTGATGAGCACGGCTTCTCGTACAACATCAGCGAGAAGGGGCTCTACGTGCGCACGTTGGCGCCGCCCGAGGACGATGAGGCCTGGCTCGAACTCTGCCCGCCACGCATCGAGCGCTTCGTGCGGCTCGTCGGGCGCGTCGCCTGGCGACGGCCTTTCAACTACAACGAGAACGCGACAGTGCCTCCTGGTTTCGGCGTGGAGATCGTGGACGGCTCCGCAAAGGATCGAGCCTTGTGGGTGGAAGGCTACCGCCGACTGATGGAGGCGGTCGGCGAGTTCGGAAGTAGCGGCTGGCCACGCGCTTGATGGCCATCACGAAATCGCGACCCCGATAGACGGCGAGGCACAAAGCGTGGCCGGCGCTTTGAAATCGGGCGTCAAGTGGGGCACGGTGCGCGAGAGAACAGCATGCGCATCTACACGAAGACGGGCGACGACGGCACGACCGGGCTCTTTGGCGGACTTCGCCTCGACAAGGACTCAGCGCGCGTCGAGGCGTACGGCACGGTGGACGAACTGAATTCTGCGCTTGGACTCGCTCGCAGCGCAGGGCTCAGCGCTGACCTCGACGAGCTCCTCGGCGTACTCCAGGAAGACTTGTTCTGTCTTGGGGCTGAGCTTGCGTGCGCGCCGGGCAAGGAAGCCAGCCTGCCCTCGAAGGCGTTGGGAGACGCCGACATCGAACGGCTCGAGCATTCGATCGACGTGCATGAAGCAGAGCTGCCCATGCTGCGCAATTTCGTCTTACCGGGCGGGTCTCACGCTGCAGCGGCGCTGCACCTCGCGCGCACGATTTGCCGGCGCGCCGAAAGGAACGTGCTCTCGGCGGGACGCGACACGACATTACGCCCCACGCTGCTGGTCTATCTAAATAGGCTGGCGGACCTGCTGTTCGTGCTCGCGCGCCGTGAAAACCAGCTGAGCGGGCGCGGGGACGTGCCCTGGACCCCGCGACGCTGAGAGGCGAACGACGCGGCGGCCAACGCAGTTCCACGGCCGCTCCAGAGCCGGCGGACGGCGAGCGGTTGTAGACCGCGCTCCGAGCTGCCAAGCTCGGGCAGAGCTTTCCCATGGCTATTCGCAAAATCGCGCAACTCGGCGAGCCTGTTTTGCGGCAAATCGCGCGCGAACTCAGGCGCGAGGAGCTCGCCACACCGTGGTTTCACGCGCTGCTCGCGGACATGATCGAAACCATGCGCGACGCCGATGGCGCCGGCCTCGCCGCACCGCAAGTCTACGAGTCCGTGGCCGTCGCGGTCATCGAGGTGCGGGCGAACCCACGTTATCCGGGGGTCGCGACGATTCCGCTTACGGTGTTGGTGAATCCGCGGCTCACACCACTGCTCAGCAGCGACGCCGGCGAGCTCGCCGAGCAAGACTCGATCTTCGTGTACGAGGGTTGCTTGTCGATCACTGGGCTGCGCGGGCGCGTGCAGCGCCCCCGCAAAGTGCGCGTCCAAGCTTGGGACCAAGGCGGCGCGCCCCTCGACTTCGTGTGGGAAGGGTTCCAAGCGGCGGTCGTGCAGCACGAAACCGATCACCTGCGCGGCGCGTTGTTCGTCGATCGCGCGGACCCAAAGACGCTGACGTTTTTGCGGGAATATGAGCGACACGTGTCGAGCGAGCGGCGCGTCGTCGACGGAGGAGCAGCATCGTGAGCTTCGGACCTGGCGACCTCATCGACGGGAAGTTCCGCATTTTGCGGCTGATTGGCGACGGCGGCATGGGCTCGGTTTACGAGGCCCGGCACGAACTGCTCGGCGTGCCGGTCGCCCTCAAGTTCCTGCACTCGGACCTCGCCAAGCGCCCTGGACTCTCTGCGCGCTTCCTGCAAGAGGCGCGCGTGTCCGCCACCATCCAGAGCCAGCACGTCGCGCACGTCACGGACGTCGATACGGCAGCCGACGGCTCGCCGTACATCGTGATGGAGCTCTTGCAGGGTGAATCGCTTCAGACTCAGCTCAGTCGGCGCGGCAAGCTGCCACCGGACTTGGCGGTGGATTTCACCCTGCAGATCTTGGCAGGGCTCGAGGTCGCGCATGCGCTCGGCGTGGTGCATCGCGATCTGAAGCCCGACAATGTGTTCGTGACGCCGGCCACGGGGGGGCCGCTGCTCAAGCTGATCGATTTCGGCATCGCCAAGCTGAAGGAGAGCAGCGAGTACAAGAAGGAGCTAACGCGCGCCGGGGTCGTGATGGGAACGCCCGAATACATGGCGCCCGAGCAATTCTATGCCGCGCGCGAGGTCGATCATCGCGCGGACATTTATTCCCTGGGGGTGATGTTGTTCGAGATGCTGAGCGGTTCACGCCCGGCAGACGGCGACAGCCCCGAAGCCATCATTGGCGCCGTCATGTCCGGCAAAGTGAAGCGGCTGCTCACGCTCGAGCCGAATTTGCCACCTGCTCTGGTCGCCGTGGTCGAGCGCGCGATGGCGTCGGATCGCGAACGTCGCTTCGCGAACTCGCTCGAGATGCGCGTCGAGCTCTCGCGCTGCGCGGGCGAGCTGAGCCCGGCGGGGCGCGCCGCAGCGACGCCGGTTCCACTCCACGCACAAGCAGCGGCCCCGCCAGCGGAGGCGGCCCCAGCGAACCCCGCCGCACGCGCGGCGCAAGCCGCAGCCGCGGGGCTGCCAGATACACTCGATGGCGCGGAGCCCGCGGTCCCCAAGACCTTACCTCCGGACGCCGGTGACGCGCCGCGCCGACCCACGGGAACGGCAGCCGCCGTGCCGATCGGGGCACAACCTTGGGTGGCACCCGTACCAGGCCATCCGCTGCAGGCGCCGAGACGTAGGCGACGAAGCCGCTGGCCTTGGGTGCTCGGCTCGTTCGTCATCCTCGCCCTCGGCGTGGGCGTCGTTCTCGCAGCGAGCGGCCTAATCGGTGAGCGACGCAGCCTGCCAGATTTGCCTGCGCCGACTCCGACAACGGAGCCGGCGGATTCAGCTGACCTCGTGAACATCCAGCCAATCGGGACGAGCCCACCCCCGATCGCTCCTGATCTCCCTGTCGCGCCGCGAAGCGGCACACATCCCGGATCGGTCACAGCCTCGGGGACGACAGCAACGCACACGCACACCGGGACCGGCACGAGCACGGACACGGGCGCCACACCGGGGACCTTTCCCTTGCCCTTTCCGCCACTCGCGCTACCAAGCACGTTGCCGCCACTTCCGTCCGGACTGCCAACGGCCTTGCCCACGGTATTTCCTACGGCGCTTCCCTCGTTCTTGCCGCAAATCCCCGGCCTTACCCTGCCTGGTCAAGCACCCCCTAGTAGTTCGGTGAAATAGTGGCGCATCACCGGTGACGCCATCGACATCACCCGGAAATCGGGTTAGCCCGAGATTACCTCCTGAGAGCGTCTATGCCGACTGAAGATGCCGTTCGCCTGTTCGCGTCCTCCCTGCCGGAGAGCTATCGCCGCAATTTCGATCTGGGAGCGATCGCGCAGCACTCGCGCATCGCGCTCGCTCGCGAATCGGCGCCAGCCAACGTCGGGACGTTCTTCTCAGGCCGCGTCTCCGGGGACGCCATCTGCGTCGTCGCCGACGATCGTCCAGGTTTGCTTGCAACGATCAGCGCCGCGCTGGTGATGTGCGGACTCGACGTGATCGAGGCCGAAGCCTACACGCGCAGCGTGGACGACCGCCACCCCGAGGCTTTGGACGTGTTCTGGGTGCGTCACGAGTCGGTGGAGAAGCGCAAGCAGCGCCTCACGCGCGAAGAGGTCGCGCAGCTGACGCAGACTCTGATTGGTTTGCTCGAAGGCAAGCTCGAGCGCCGCCGCCTGGGCGACAGCACGCGCCCGTCGACCACGCCTTCCGCCAGTGAAACCGTGGTGCGCTTCATCGAAAACGCGGACGGGGATTTCAGCACGCTGGAGGTCGAAACCGGCGATCGCTCGGGCCTGTTGTTGGCGCTCTCACAGGCGCTGTTCCAGCAGCGCGTGCAAATCATCGGCTCACAAGTGAAGACCGTGAAAAACCGCGTCTACGACCGCTTTCACATCACGGAATTCGACGGCTCCGCGATCGGGCCGGCACGCCGACTCGAGATCCAGGTCGCGGTGCTCTCGGCGATCGATCCCGTGATCGAGCGTCAGCGCGCTTCGGCGCTCTGAGCGCCCTCAAAGCAGCGCCAAGAAGGCGTTCAACGACTCGCGCTCGGTCGCGCTCAGCGCGTGCGCGCGCGGGGGCGCTGCTGCATGAAATGCCTCCACGTCGGAGTAGCGGAACGCAGCGAGCACTTCGTCGAGCGAGTGCGCGCTGCCGTTGGTGAAGTAGGGGTACTTGAACCCGACTCGGCGCAGCGACGCTACACGCGCGCCGCGCGGGCTCACATAGGGCAGGACGCCGGTCTTTTCGTAGTCGCCGCGCGCCCACACGAGCGGGCCGGCCTCGCTAAATATGAGCGACTCCCAGCGCGAAAAATCGACCTCGGTGGCGACGTCATCGCTCACCAAGCGCGCCGCGTGGCAGCGCACACAGTGCGTGCGAAAGTCGAGCGCGCCGCGCGCCTCGAGCTCGGAGAACTTTTGGCGTCCTCGTCGGCGTGGGTTCTCGGCGGGCTCGAACACGGCCAGAAAGTCGATCAGCGCGCGACGCAGCGTTTCGGCGTCGAGCAGCCCGTGCAACCCGAACTCAGAGAGCCACGGGAAATCGTCGACTCGCAGAGAAAACCAAGGATCGTATGGGTTTCCGAGGCCGGCCACGCGAAACTCGTTGTGGCTCACGCTGGTTAGGTCCGGGTCCAGCGCGCGCGAGAAGTGCGGCGCGTTCGGCAGCAAGCCGAACAGTGGGCGCGTGACGACGTGCGTACCCAGGCGTCCGGTGTCGTGCAGGCGTCCATCGATGCCGCCCTCGAAATGGCAGGTCTCGCAAGTGAAGCGGCTGTGCGCGCCGTCGCTGCTCGCGCGTGGCGCGATGAGCTCGGTAAACGCCAGTGCTTCTCCGAGCCGAACAGACGCCGTGGGCTCGCCGCCCGCTGCAGCGACATGCGTCACAGCCTGCGCG
>JAEUAF010000422.1 GCA_019695485.1 Sorangium sp. | reverse complement strand
GGCCGGAACGGGCTTCAGGCTCGACCCGCGCTGGGGCGGAGCGGGCTCGATGCCCTGGATCGGGGCCGCGATCGGCGTTGGCTCGACGCCCCTCGGGGGCTCGGCCAGCGCGGGCTCGGCAAGCGAGGTGTGCTCGGAAGTCTCGAGACTCGGCAGCTCACTCTCGACCAAAAGCGAAGGGCGTTCGGCCGGAATCGCAACCGAGTGGCGCTCCGGCGCAGCGATGGAGTGGTGCTCCGCGGCAGGGGGCGCCAGCGGGGGCGTCGACGTGGCCGCCTGGGCGGGCGGTGCGGCCACGCGCTTGCTGGTCCGCACCGGGGCCTTCTCCGCGGCAGGCGCGGCGCTGGCTTTGAGTTGCCCGAGCGCAGCGCGCTTGAGGAGCTCAATCAGCTCCGGATACGCCGAATTCCCGTCGGTCCCATTGGCCTGAACCGCGTCCAGCATCTTGCGGATGGCATCCACCATCGCCAAGAGCTGAGTCGTAATCTCTTGGTTTATCTTGAGCTCGCCATCGCGCAGCTTGCTGAGCAGAGTCTCACCCGCATGCGTGAGCGCTTCGAGCTTGCTCAGGCCCAGAAAGCCCGAGGTGCCTTTGATGGTGTGGGCGCAACGGAAAATCCGCGCCAAGAGCTCGCGATCGTTGGGGCGCTCTTCGAGCAGGACCAAATCCTGGTCGAGTTGATCGAGGCCTTCCCGGCTCTCAATCAAGAACTCCTCAATGACTTCGTCGAATTCGCCCATTTCCGTAGACAGATACGGGACAAGGCGCAGCGAAGTTTAGGGATTCAAGGGATTCAACGCCGACGCCCTCGGAGGGGCGTGGATCGTGACCTCCACCAGTGACAGATCGTCAGGTGCGGGAGCGTCACCGCGAAAGCTCGCGAGCGCGCTCAATAGCGAATCGAATATGCCATCGGCCGGGCACGCGGAAATCGCCGCCATGGCGCGCTCGGAGCCAAACAACGCCCCGTCGGGGCTACGAGCCTCCGTGAGTCCGTCGGACATACACAGCACGCGGTCCCCCGGCAGCACATCCAAGGTCGCCACGCTGGTATCGATCTCCGCTCCGGGCAAGACGCCGAGCGGCACCGACACGGACGGAACTTCTCGTACTCGTTCGGAGTTCGCGGAACGGATCAACGGCGCCGGCATGCCCCCGTTCCAGCAACGTAGCTTGCCATCCAGCGAGACCTCCAGCAGCACCGCGGCACAGAAGAAGCCGCGCGGCAGGCTCGAAAGCAAACTGTCGCTCATCGTTCTCGCCACTTCTTCGAGCGAAATTCCCTTCTTTGCCGTGGCATAGAACACCGACGCCAGCGGCAACCCGCCAATGGCTGCGGGCAAGCCGTGGCCCACGAAGTCGCCCAGCATCCAGCGCAAGGAACCATCCGGCAGGTTCGCTGCCAGCGCAAAGTCCCCGTTGAAGAGATCCTTGGAGGAGAATGACGAGCGAATGCCGGGAGCGTCCAGACAACCCTCCCGAATCATTCGGCTCACCAAATGGCGCGCCAACTCCTGCTCCTCGAGCTGGCGCAAGCGCTCCCACTCGAGTTCGATGCAACGCCGCGTGGCAATCGCATTGTCGATGTGCGCAGCCAGCGACGGCGCCAACCGCTGAGCCAGGACCTCGAGGCGCCGCGCTTCTCGCCAGGTGTAGGGCGCGACGCGATTGGCGACCTCGAGGATCCCGATCGGGCGGCCGCGATGCAAAATCGGGGTCGCAACCGAGCGCTGGACTGACGCGTTCGCGAGCGGAACGAAATAGGGAGCGTTCCGCACCCAGGTCCTGCGGGCAACGAGTACCTCTGCAAACGACTCGCGGGCCGCCGCGGCGCCTATCACCACGGCGGGCTCGCCGGAGGGCGCTTCCGCTATCGAATCGTGGAGCCGCATCGCCGGAACCACGAGATCCCCCGACTCGTTCAGGTAGCTGATGAAGCCACCCGTCGACTCGCACGTGCGCAAGCAAAGCGCCAAAACTTCATCGAAGTAGCCGCCTTCGATGGCCTGCGCGAACACCCGATCCGCCTCGAGCTCGAGCGTATGCTTTTCCCACGAGGAAATATCGGCCGTGCCGATGCTGGCCGGCGCCCGGGTCCCCCGTTCGGCGTACGCGCGGGCGACCGCCACGTTGCCCCGCCCGGCATATTCGAGCGAGTCGAAGGCGAGGCTCTGGGAAAGCGCGATGCCCCGGCCGTGCACGGCGCGCGAATCCGTCAGCGAGAGCTCGCTCTGCTCACGCAGGTAGGAGCGCCAATCGAAGCCTGCGCCGTCATCCTCACACACGAACTCCACGTGATCCGAGAAGCGGCGCAGCCACACCGTAACCTCGCGACCCTGGTAAGCCGGGTCGCGCAGGCGTCGCGCCACTTCGGCCAGAAAGCGGTCGCCTTCCACGAGCGCCGCCTTTTCGCTCGAACCAATCTCCAAGTTGCCATGCTCGATGGCGTTCAGGAGCAGCTCCGAAACGCCGAGGGCCTGGCGGGCGGGCTGCGGGCACATCTCCGCGACGAACGCGGCGACGGTCTCGGCCTCCTCGATGGTGCGCAGCGAAAGGACCACCTCACGCACGTGGACCAAGGCCCGCAACACGGGGTCTGATTCGATCTGCGCGGCGCGTTTCGCGCTGGCATCTGCGTCGCAGGCCGCCCTCAGCATCGGCCAAAATAACCCGAAATCGATGGGCTCCACGAAGCAGAAGAACACCCCTGCCCGCGTGCACGCCATCATCTCTTCGTTGCCCCCCCCCGCAACACGGCCACCACGGGGACCCCGACCAACCGAGGCGCGTCTCGCATCGCCAAAAGCGCGGTCAGCACGTCGACGATTGAGCCGCACAGCACGACGCAGCGCGGCGACACTTCACCCTGACGAGTGAGGGCTTCGACACTGTCCTTGAACGAAAGCTCGAAGCCAGGCGGAGGGCTGTGGGCGCTGCCGTGCGACCCCGAGCAAATCACGACGACGCTGACGCCCGGGGCAAGGGATCCGGGTCCGTCCATGCGCTACTCGAAGCGAAATATCTTGTGAAAGTTGGCGATCTTGAGCACCTGCTCGGGTTGCCCACGACAGCCGGTGAGGGTCACGTGGGTCGGATCGCCCGCGTGGTCACGCAGCATCAGGAGCATGCCGAGCGCCGCACTATCGACATAGTCGACCTCGCTGAAGTCAACTAGGAAGCGCATCCCTTTCGGAGCCGTCGCATAGCACGCACGAAAGTCGCCGCGACAGGAGAAGTCGAAGCGTCCGCGAATGCGAACGGTGCAGCGTGAACTGTCTTTTTCGGTGAAAATCGCCAAGTGTACTGCCCTCTCAAAAAAGTTCGATGGTTCCCTCGTCGACAGAACTCTGCGAAACGCTTCCGACCCGCCCGAGCTCCCGAATACCTTGCGAGATCATTGAAAGCTTGCTGGCCGCGTCCTCGCGCC
>JAEUAF010000410.1 GCA_019695485.1 Sorangium sp. | reverse complement strand
TTCGACACCTACTCCGACGACGCGCTCTACGCGCTGTCATTGCTACGCGCGCAAGAGCCCTGCAACAAGCCGGCGGTCGGAGGCTTTTCCGCTGGGGCGAACGCCGCCCTCGCCACCCTGAACCGCGCGCCGCGCGAGTTCGCCGGACTGTTCTTGTACGAGGGCACATTCTTCACGACCGATCCCACGATCGCCCAGCACAACGCAGCAATCTGCACGGATCTCGAGAGCAAGCTGTCGCATGGCATCGCGTACGACGCGAGCGCTGCCGTGCCTGGGCTGGTGCTACAACTCGCGCAGGCGGCGCCCGCTGCGCCCTTCCCGATTCCCGTCTTTCCGCCGGGAACCACCAACGAACAGGCCATGTTCTACGTGTTCGGGTCACCGCCGCCGCCCGGAGCCTTTGCACCGACTCCCGGTTTCGTTCGTTGCATCACCGACTTTTCGACCCAGAGCTTCGTGTACACGAACGAAGCTCGCCTGAAGCTGATCGGCCCGCTCTTCGACAGCTATGCGTCAGTCGCGGCCATGCGCGACTTGGCGTGCGGACTGGGTGGGAGCGACGACTCACACTACGATCGAGTCTCCGAATTCAAGGGCGACGTCCTGATCTACGTCGAGGGCACCGGCTTCGGCCCCGCGATGTTCGACACGGCCGGGCTATTCGGCCCGCGCGCCACGGTCCGCATCGACCAGAACGCCCAGTTGGGCGAAGCCGACGCCTACTTTCATCGCGATTGGAACCGCGTGTTTCTGGCACCGCTTCGCAGCTGGCTCCACGCCACGCTGTAAGCGAGACGCGATCGACGTCGACCCTCAGCACAGCTGAAAGCAGCACATGCCGAAAGTCAGGTTCGTCGCTTCTGTTCGGCAGCTAGTCCGACCCCCAGCCATCGTATAGGGGTCGGGTCGTGCTAGGGTCGCAGCGTGAGCTCCCTCTCAGGCCTCCGTTTCATAAGCTGGCTGAGGCGCATATCGCTGGCGTTCCTCGTCAGCGTGATGCTGATCGGCATCGGTTGCCGACGGGGCGCGGGGAACTTCCTTACCGAGCTCGACGAGGCACGGCGAGTCACCGCCGATGCACGAATTCAATTCAGCCAAGGCGCCGACGCCTCGGGTCGCGCGGTCATGGCCGACACCGACGAGGCGTCGGTTCAGTCTGCCCAGCACGCCGAGGCGTTGTTGAACGCGGTTCAAAGTGACGTCGTGGTGCTCGAACGGCTGCTACAGAGCCTGCAATTTGCGAACGAGCGTGAGACCTTGCAGCGCTTCAAGGGCGACTTCGCGAAGTACCAGGCGCTCGAGCGCACGATTTTGGCTCTGGCCGTCGAAAACACCAATCTCAAGGCGCAGCGCTTGTCCTTCGGTCCCGCTCGCGAGGCCGCAAAGAGCTTTCGGGATTCGCTCGGAGCGCTGCCGCCCAGCGTGCCGTCGAAGGACCGCTGTCGGGTCGAGACTCTAGTCAGCAAGGCGACCTCGGCCTTGAGCGAAATCCAGGCCCTGCAAGCTCCTCACATCGCCGAGCCAGACGACGCCACGATGACGAAGCTCGAGCGGGAGATGAACGCGCTCGAAGCCGCAGCCAAGAGCACGCTCGACGAGCTTTCGGGACTTGTCCAGCCAAATGCGCGTGACCCGCTCACGGCCGCGAGCACGGCGCTCGAGCGCTTCAAGGCCGTCTCCACCGAGATCGTGAACTGTCGCGCCGCAACAGCAATGTGCGCTCGCTAGACTTGTCGTTGCGTGTCAAGCCGCCTCTGACCACGGCATGTGACGAGAGCCTTCGCGCCCTGCAGGACGCCCTCGCGAAAGAGGGATCCAAGGCCACCCGCTAACTACTGGCCACGTCACCCGTTTCTGAGCGAGCATCGGGTCGACTCGAGTTCGCATCAGCGTCAGCCGAGGAGGTGACGGTGCACTCGGTTCGGCCAGCGTCGATCCGCGGCCCAGATGGCCATGAACAGCGTAAAACTAAAGAGCACGATGATGAGTGTTGTGAACATCGGAGCACTTCCGACTCCGCGTAGAGCAACGCTCGTGCCGGCTCCCCATTTGCCGCAAATCTTGGAACGGCGGGCTCCAGTCCCGACCTCGGCGTCTTGCAAAACGCGAGTTCGCGCGCTCGCCAACTCGCAAATCGCCACCCGTAGGGCGGCTCAGCCCGCGCTTGCACGCGGAGCGGCCATGGACACGTCGATCGGTGCTCGCGCCAACGCGGCCTGCAGGACGGGCCCCAATGCTCTTGCGAGCACTTCTTGGTCTTCGTTACCGAGAAGGTGCCAGTCTTCGAGCGCGACTGCGAGCGCCGCCTGCATTCGCTCTGCGTCGATCAGCAGATCGATGAGCAGCCGCGTCGTCTCCGGCGCGCGCTGCCCGTTGCTGCGCGCTTCCTCAAGCAGGCTGAGCGCCTCCTGCCGTCGCCCGCAGGCGCTGAGATAGGCAGCCAGCAGGTGAAGGTCGACGGCCTCGGCCGGTAACTGAAGCAGCGCGACGTGTGCCTGAACCGGATCCTCTCGTCCGATCCCAGCCCAGGCGAGCGCCTTGTAGAGTCGCATGCGTAGGCGAACCGAATGAGCTTGCGACAATGCCGCCTTCGCGACCGTCGCGGCGCGCACGGGGTTGCCCGCGCGGAGCCACGCCTCGGCCTCCGCCGCAGCGTTCGTCGCGCCACTGCGCCCGTCGTGTACCTCGCAATAGGCAGCCCAGAAGTCCTTGAGGCAGGTCGCGACGATCACGAGCACGAACATGGCCGCAAGGAGCGGACTGTGGGAGCGGCGCGCCAAAAGGGACCCCACGACGACGACGGCCAGCAGGGAGAATGCTGCTTGAGCCAGGCGTGCGGGCGGCCGCAGCCGTTCGGCGAGCTCTCTGCCCGCGCGCAGCGGGACGATCGGCAGCACTTGCGCAAGCCCCCAATAGGTATGTACGAAGGCGACGCCCGCGAGCATGCGTGCGGGGCCAGCGGCAACGTGTTTGGATAGCGTGAACGCTACTAGCGCGATGCCTAGATTGGCGACGGTTCCTAGCGTGACGTAAGCGAACGCCGACGCCCCTCGCAGTGCAGAGCCTGAGAGAACGATGCGGCCACCGAGCGCCGATAGCTCGATGCGAGCCGAACGCCCGCAGGCGCGCGCGAAAACTGCGCGAGGCAGCTCCTGGGCGAGCAGGGCGGACAGCAAGACGACGCCCGTCGTCACAACGCCCGCGGGGCCGCCGGGAAGCCCGAGCCCCCCGGCAAGCACCACGAAGCCGGGGGAAATGCGCAAGTCGACGCCCGCCTCGCCGGCCTCTTCGCGCACCAAGCTTTCGCGCACGGCGCGTTTCCAGTCGGCGACGGGATCAGCGCGCTTGGGGCGCCTGCTTTCGAGCAAATCGACGCTCACGTGCCGAGTGGGGAAGCAGTGGCCGTGCCATCGTGCTTCACGGCGCCGGCGCGCTCCGATCCCCGCAGTTTCGCGGGATGTTGGCGCAAGACCCGCCCTGAAGTTTGCACGATTGGGCGCGGCGAGGTTGCGAGGATGCAAGACGGCGGCCCAGCGACGCGCGGCCGCGTGTCGACACGTTGGGTCCGAGAAGCGTGCTCTCCTGCAAGACGCACCGGCCCTCGTTCGCCAGCCGCTGAGCGTGCAACCCTGCCTGCGAAATCGTGCGCTGCTGCCCACCAGTTTGGACGAATCGTGCACCGGAGCACGACCGCACTCAGTCGGCGCTGCGGCCAGTTTCGATTTTTCCCGTCGCAGCGCGTCTCGTGCCCGGCTTTCCCCCACTGGCACGCCCGATGCACACCCCTGGGCAACAAGCTACCCAGCAGGAAGCACCGCATGGGAACCGATCTCGTCATTCTCGCCGTCAGCGCCGCGCTCTTTCTCGTGTGCGCTGGCTTCATCTTGGTCTGCGAACGGATCTGAAATCATGTCTCTCGACCTCATTTTGGGCCTCGCCACCGCGCTTTCGCTCACCGTCTACCTCTTCTACGTGCTTGCACGGCCGGAGCGATTCTGATGTCCGCGCGGTTCTACATCCTAGTCGCCGTGTTCTTCCTGCTGATAGCGGTCATTGCCGTACCGCTCGGGCGCTTCATGGCGCGCGTCTTTGCGGGTGAGAACTCGTTCACGCGAAAATTCGGCGCTCCGCTCGAGCGCGTCTTGTATCGGGCGGCGGGGCTAGACCCCGAGCGCGAACACAGCTGGAAAGAGTACGCGATCGCGGTGCTCGGGTTCTCGCTGCTGACCCAGGTCGTAACGTACGTGGTTCTGCGCTTGCAAGGGGGATTGCCCTTGAATCCAGCCAAGCTCGGCGCGGTCGCCCCGTGGCTAGCCTTCAACACGTCCGTCAGTTTCACGACCAATACGAACTGGCAATCGTACGGCGGTGAAACCACGATGAGCTACCTGTCGCAGGCGCTCGCGCTCACCTCGCACAACTTCTTTTCGGCCGGCGTCGGCATCTGCGTCGCGATCGCGCTGGTGCGCGGCATCGCGCGCAAAGAGAGCGAGCAGATCGGCAATTTCTGGGTCGACTTAGTGCGCGTGCACTTATACGTGCTCCTCCCGATTTGCTTTTTCTACGCGCTATTTCTGGTCTCGCAAGGCGTGATTCAGAATTTCCTGCCGCCCTCGACTTGGACCACACTCGATGGCGCGACGCAGACTTTGGTTCAAGGGCCCGTGGCTTCTCAAGAGGCCATCAAGATGCTCGGCACCAACGGCGGCGGCTACTTCAACGCGAATAGCGCGCACCCGTTCGAGAACCCGAGCGCGGTCACGAACATGCTCGAGATGATCCTGATCTTCGCGATCCCCGCGGGGCTCACGTACACGTACGGCCGGATGGCGCGCGACCAGCGCCAGGGTTGGGTCCTGTTCGCGGCGATGTCGGTGCTGTTCTTCGCCGGGGTGACGACCGCGTACTGGGCCGAGTCCCATCCGAATCCGGTGACCGATGGCATGGGCGTCGCGATCGCGCAGGGCAACATGGAGGGCAAGGAGATCCGGTTCTCGA
>JAEUAF010000349.1 GCA_019695485.1 Sorangium sp. | reverse complement strand
AGCGTGATCTTGCAACAGCCGAGCGCGCGAGCCTTCTTCTCCACGGCAGCCAAAAGACTTCGACTGAAGCCGCGTCCGCGATACGCGGGGAAGCACTGCCAGATCCGAGATGTTGAGGTTGGGAAGTGCGGCGAATGTCGAGAAGCCCCGAAAGCAGGTCGCCAGCCCTACGGCTCGGCCACGACAGTAAGCGAGAAGGATGATTGTCGTGGGATGAGCTTGCAATCCAGGAATCAGTCTGTTCAGGACATCGGGCGGCAAAGCCCCGCCATTCCCCATCGGGTCGAGGGCGTAAGCGGCCGTGAGCGCACGAACAGCCGTTTGATGTTCGATCTGCTCGAGGTTCGCCTCGACGACTTCGCACTCTTCTTGAAAGCTCTGCATGTCATGCCTGTCTCGTGCCCCCAACGTATGAACGTCAATCTGCAAAAGCCGAGCGCAGCGAGGTTGACCGTCGGGTTCGGCATTGAGTTGGGCAGCGTAGTTCCCTACCGCATCGCAAACGAGTGCCGAAGTGTACGGTGCTCCATAGCCCGAACTTTGCAAACGAACGGCGTCGAAAAAAGGGCTACAGTCTCAACGATGAACGGGCGGACCTCGCCGGCCTCGCGCAACCCGCCGATCGTTTTCAGAGGGCTAGCTAGCCCCCGCGCAGCCCTCCAATCGTTTCCAGAGGGCTAGCTAGTTCCCGGCCAGAAATGGCTGTTTCGAAAGATGACAGCGCTCAACCGAACGACGAAGACGCCGCGGGACGGCAGGCGCAGCGAGGGATCTACGCTCGAATTCGGTCAAAGCGAGAAAATCCGTATGCACGGCGCGCGCCTGTCCCTGACCAGCGATCGTGGCCCAGTGCGGCGGGGCGATGTTTGGCTGCTTACGAAGGGGGCGCGAGCTGATGGCGAGCCAAGACCAGCAGGTTGCAGGCGAGAACGGAGCCCTGCACGTACGCCCGAAACGAAGCGAAGCCGCTCCATGAGCAACGATCGAGGCCGAAGGTGCGCTTGACGAACGAGATCGTTCCTTCGATGCCGGCGCGGAAGTTCCGCAACCTCTTGTAGACCCAGCTGCTCTTGACCATGTCGGCGACCGCGAGACCGAGGTGTTTGCTGAACGCCACGTCCTGAATGCCCATGGCTTTCAACTCGGCGAGGTTGGTCTTCGATGCGAATCCGCCATCGAAGCTCACCTGGCGGGGTGCCTTGCCGAAGCGCTCGCGGTGACGTTCGACCATCTTCACCGCCAAGGTCGAGTCGGCGGGGTTGCCCTCTTCGACGACGACATCAGTAACGAGGCCGGACGCGCCGGAGGTCAAGCAGATCTTGTGCCCGTAGAGCGTCGCACGACGGTCTTTTACGATGATGTCGGTGTGCGGCTCGAAGATCGAGACGACCTTTTCGCCGGCCGGAACTTG
Organism: Sorangium sp.; assembly: GCA_019695485.1. GTDB lineage: Bacteria > Myxococcota_A > Polyangia > Polyangiales > Polyangiaceae > PMG-095. The sequence goes on along the minus strand of JAEUAF010000349.1, from coordinate 1,239 downwards.
CTCACCGAGCAACACGCGCCGACGTGTCTGCTCGATCACTCGTTGCGCCAACTTGCAGTAGGTTTTCAGCTGATCCGCAAGGCCCGCCGCTTGAAGCATCGCCGTCCAGTCCGCCAGCTTCAAGTCGCCGAGCGCCGTTGCAACGCTCTTGGCACTCGCCACGGAAGCCTCGGTCACCTTCAGCAGGTCGCGATACAGGGGCAACCGCTGCGCGTCCGACTTGGCGTTAAGAACGCCGAGCGCTCGTCGACGTGCGCGTCGCTTGTGATTGGTGAAGTCGATCCCAAACACTTCCTGGGCGCGCCGTTGCAGGCGCACCAGCACTCGGACGCAATCCCAGAGCAACGACGAGTCCGTCGGCTGGTGAATGTTGGACTCGACCACCGTGCAGTCCGTGCGAACCGTCAGCCCCGTCTCGACGCGCAGCTCGGCGGCGTAGCGTACCAGCTCGCCATTGATCCGCTCCCACGTCAGCGCTCGCACCCGTTTGATGTTGCATTGCAGCCGCGACTTCTTCGGCGATTGATCGTCGAACCCGAGCCGGCAAAACGCGCGATAGCTGGTCGAATCCGCGAGATGAAACGCCAGCTGCTCGTAGCTGAAGCCATTCATCTGCTTGATGATCAGCGCGCGCAGTACCTGCTCGGCGGTCATCCCCTGCCGCCCTTTCCTTGGATCGATCCGCTTGCCCGCGCGCCGGATCAGGTCGTCATGAACCCACTTCACGACCTCGGGCAAGGCGTCCAGCGTGGCGCTCATCGTCTGCAACTCTCGAGCGTGAACGTGCGCGATCGGCACTGGCGTGAGGCGAAGCTGATCGTGTACTATCTGGCGCATCGGAGTGTTTTTCCTTTGAGAGCATTGGCGTGCTTCTCCGAGGAACAGGCACTCCGAACCAATTATTTCCATCGCCCGAAAATCGATTTTCTCTTTTGTTTTCGCGCGATTGCCATTTCTGGCCGGGAACTAGCTAGTCTAGACTGGTACTAGCTGCGTGCTGGCCTCGGCCGGTTCGGGCGATTCTGCGAACCAGGGCTCAAGGGCAGGGGTGATCGCTCGTGCAAGCGGGCTCTTTGACGACGCAGCGCCCTGCGTCGCACAGCGTCGAGTAGCCCGGCGGAATCGCCGAGAGGCATGCCGGGCAAGGTAGCGCAAGCCCCCCGCACAGCGCGTCGACCAGATTGGCGTTCTTGTTGAACGCGACCGGCAGCGTGCCGCAGAGCTGGCAGCAGTAGGCGC
>JAEUAF010000333.1 GCA_019695485.1 Sorangium sp. | reverse complement strand
CGGGGGGGGAGTGCCCCCGCTACCCCGAGCGCGCGGAAAGGCGCGGATCTCTCAGCGGAAAGCTTGAGAAGCTCAGCCCGCGCTGTTACGGGAGTCGCGTGGCCGCGAGCAACCTCGCCATGCGTTTGCTGACCGCCGCGGTGGTTGTGCCCCCGCTGCTGTTCCTCCTTTTCAGTGGACCGCCCTGGGGCTTCTACCTCCTCGTGCTGCTGATCGCGGCGCTGGGCGCGCTCGAGCTGTTTCGGATGACGCACCCGCGCGACGCGCTGTCGCAGGCCGTAGGCGTCGGCTGCACCGTGGCCGTGTCGGTCGTGCTCTACCTCTTCCCCCGCGATCCCCGCGTCCTGCTGAGCGTTCTGTTCCTGCTGCCCGCGCTCGGGATCTTGGTGCCGCTGATCCGCCTGGGTGATATCGCGACTGCCGGTCTGCGCGTCATGGCCGGGGTGGCGGGGCCGCTTTATGTCGGCGGCTCGCTGACGAGCCTTGCCCTGCTGCGGAAGGAAGGGGGTGCCTCGGGGCCAGGCTGGGTCCTTTTAACCCTGACCTTTGCGTGGTTAGCGGATACGGGTGGCTATTTCTTTGGGCGCTTCCTCGGTAAGACAAAATTGTACGAAGCCGTCAGCCCCAAGAAGACGCGCGCGGGCTTCGTCGGAGCGCTCGTGGGCGCCTCCGTGGGGGCGCTCGCGGCGCGCTTCTTTTACCTCCCGGAAGTAAACCTCGGTCAGGTCTTGGTGCTCGCAATCGTGGCCGGGGCACTCGGGCAAATGGGCGATTTGGTGGAAAGTCTGCTCAAGCGCTCTACTGGCATCAAAGACTCCGGCGATATCGTTCCCGGCCACGGCGGCATCCTCGATCGGGTCGACGCGCTGTTGGTCGTGGCGCCGCTCGTTTACCTGTACGCAGTATGGGTTGGCCGGGCTACCGGTTGAAATGACGGAGCGCGGCCGTTCGCCGCACCTTTCAAGCGCCGGCGTTTCGGACGCCATTTAGTCTCCCGTTTTTTCGGCCGCTGATAGGATCGCGCCGACTGGAGACCGCCCGCATGAACGACCGCAATTCCGTTGTTCCAAGCTCCCAGCCCTCAACTGACGACCGCGTGATTGGCGCGACCAAGCACCCGCCGGCCGAGCGCTACGAATTCTTCAAAGTCGTTCAGCGCTACCTCGACCAGGCCAGCAAACTCGCCGGCATCCCCGAGCACGTGCGCGTCATCTTGAGCCAGCCGAAGGCTGAGATCATCGTGCACTTTCCGGTGCGTATGGACAACGGCGAGTACCGGCTATTCAAGGGCTACCGCATCCAGCACAACAACATCCTCGGCCCATACAAGGGCGGCATGCGCTTCCATGAGGACGCATCGCTCGACGATTTCAAAGCGCTCGCCGCGATGATGACCTGGAAGTGTGCGCTCATGGGCTTGCCCTTTGGCGGCGGCAAGGGCGGCATCAAATTCAACCCGCGCGACGTTTCCCGGGGCGAGCTCAGCCGCGTCACACGCCGCTTCTTCCACTCGCTCGGCTCCAACATCGGCCCCGACTACGACATTCCCGCGCCCGACGTCGGCACCAACGCCCAGACCATGGCGTGGGCGCTCGACACCTACATGAACACCGTCGGCACGGTCAGCAAGACTGCCATGCAAGGCGTCGTCACTGGCAAGCCGGTCAGCGTGGGCGGCACGCTGGGACGCGAGAAGGCGACGGGTCAGGGGCTCGTGCACGCGGTCCGCAATTGGGCCGAACGCAACAAGTTCGACCTCTCCGGCAAGAAGCTGATCCTGCAGGGCTTCGGCAACGTCGGCTCGAACGCCGCCGTGCTCTTGAGCCACCTCGGCGTTTCATTGGTCGCCGTCGGCGATCACACGGGCTACTTCTACAATTCGGAAGGCTTCAATTCTTACCGATTGAAGCAGTACGTCGAACAGCACGGAAGTGTGCAGGGCTACCCGAACGGCAGCAAGATCTCGCGCGAAGAGTTCTTCGGCGTGGCGGCGGATCTGTTCGTCCCTGCGGCATTGGAGAACCAGGTCGGCGTCCAAGAAGCCGAGGCCCTCCAGGTGCGCCTGGTAGCGGAGGGCGCCAACGGCCCCTGCTCGCCTGAGGGAGAGGAAGTCCTGCGTCGTCGCGGCATCGACATCCTTCCGGATGTGCTCGCCAACGCCGGCGGCGTCACCGTCAGTTATTACGAGTGGGTTCAGAATAAGCGCAGCGAGAACTGGACGCTCGAAGAGGTGGACGACCGCCTTGAACGCGCCATGACCGACGCCTACGAACGGGTCGAGCACTTCGCCGAGACGCATCACTGCGATTTTCGCCTCGCTTGTTACGGTGTCGCGCTCGAGCGCCTCGCTCGCGCCTATGTCGATCGGGAAATCTTCCCCTAGTGTCTTGAGTCAGACAAACGCGGTCTACTCATGAACTTGCCTGTCTTAGTGAGGTGAGTCTTCGACTCACCTCACTTGCCCTTAATCCAAGCGGCACCACGTGCACCGCCGGTGACGGGCGTTTTAGGCTTGGAATCCGAAGAGGCGCGCGTTCATTTCGCGGCGCTGTTCGCAAATCATGGTCACGACCTCCAAGAACTGAGGATGGGTCATGATCACGTCTCGGAATTCTGCGGCTGGCAGCATCAACGCAAAGCCCGCACGCAAACCGCGCACATCGGCGACCGCGGCTGGGCGTCCGAGCAACGACATCTCCCCAAAGATGCCGCCTCGCTCGAGCTTTGCGAGGGGCTCGATTCGCTGAGCCTCCCGGCGCAAGACTTCGACGGCCCCGCTCAATAGGACAAATAGCCCAGGGGAGCGCGCGCCTTGGTGAATCAGCTCGGAGCCCGTCGCGAACTCGATGAATTCGAAGCGTCGGCTGAGGGCCCGGCGTTCGGTGGTGTCGAACCCGGTGAGCAAGGAGCTCGTGTGCACCAGTTGGTCGATCATCCGCGCCCGCAGAAAGCGCAACAGGAGCGGCACGACGAAGGGGTTGTCGCGGATACAGGACTGCATGGCCCCGCGGTCGAAGGCCAGCAAATCCAAGTCCTCGCAGGCCTCCACGGTGACCGCTTGCGGTTCGTTGCTGATCAGCGCCGACTCACCGAAGAATTCGTTCTCTCCCAAATGGTAGAGCGTTACCCTCGACGCGGCCTCGTCGATCACGGCCACTCGACCGTTGACGATCACATAGAGCGAGTCCGGCGGATCTCCCTGCGAGAAGACGCGCTGTCCGGCGCGAGGTTGTATGAGCCGGCACTGTCGCAGTAGTCCTTCGAGAGTTTGTGGATCGAGCTCCGAGAAGAGTGGAATTGCCGGAAGCACTTCGCGCGCCTGGCGCAGGGCATCCGGCGTCGGCGCAGGGTGGCCCTCGTCGATCGCGAGGCGGAACATCCCCGAGGGCTTGCCGCCTCCCCCGGGTACCGGCATCGAGCCCGGAATGAGATCGCGCAGGCTCACCGACTCGAGCGAGAGCGGCGGCAAGCTGAGCACGGCAGGAGGAGGGAGGTCGGCTTCCAGTAGCTCTGCGTCGTCGACCGCTTGCCAAGCACCGCTCGAAGGTGGCGCGGCCTCGATCAGCTTGGGTTCCGGCTCCGCCTCGGGGACCGCTTTCTTGTTCTGGCCGCTGCGTCGAGCAATCTCTCGGGTGACGGCGACGAGGCCCCGTGTGGCGACGAGTTCGCGCGCGGGGTTCAGCTCGGTGGGGACATGCGGAGCGGCCGGGACGCGCGGAGCACGGGCGGCGAATGGATCCGAAACAGCCGGAGCAGGCTGAGCGGGAGCGGGCGCGGCGGCCTGGCGCGTTGGCAGGGCGCGTGCCGGCGGAAGGCCCGGCTTCGCAGCGGAGCTCTCGAGCTTCGACATCCAGCTCAACGCCGCAGGGTGTCCGGGATCGACCCCCAGCACGATCTTACAGACGGCCATGGCTTTGACCAACATGCCCGCCTTCACGTAGCGCTCAGCAGCTCGACAAAGTGCCTCCAAGCGCGCGGGTTGGTTGCCGAGTGCTTGGTGACACTCGGCCGCGCGGCGCGGCCACTCGGCCTCGCTCTCCTGCAGGGTCGCGAGCAGCGAGAACTTCTCTAGGGCTGCCTGGTGCTTGCCAGCGCGGGCAAGACCCAGCGCTTCAGCTCGAAGGGCGTTGACCCTCTCCTGCTTTGGCTCCGCCGGTCTCACAGTCTCGACAATAGCCCTCGGATTGTCTTGGGACTAGGTTGTCTACGAATTCGTCGCGAATACTTGGTTTCGCTGGAGTCGAGCGATTCGCGCGGCGGGAAGTGAGCTTACGCCTGTGATTCGGCCATCAGGGCCTTGAGGCGCCGCATCGCACGCGAGTGAAGTTGCGAGATACGAGGCTCGCTGACGCCGAGCTCGGCGCCGAGGTCTTTGAACTTCACGCCGCGGAAGTAGTGCTCCGACACGATGTGCCGCTCGCGCTCCGGCAGCAGCTCGACGGCTTTGGCCAGGGTCTCGTGCGTAAACTTAGCGGCCACGGCGGTCTCACTCGAGGTGAGATCACTCAGGCAGCGCGACTGCTCCCACTCGCTGACGTCGTCGAGGCGGACAACCGCGGGCGGAGGCACGTACTCGCCGCTTTCCGCCGATGCCGTTGCGGCGGCAGCGCGCGCTCGGCGCGGAAGCCAATCCTGAGCACGAAGCTCATCCAGGATCGCGCCGCGCACGCGCACACGCACGTACCACTCGAAGGTCTCCCCAGCCGTGTCGCCGTGTCGACGAATGGCGTCCCACAGCCCGCTCATGCCGGCAGCGACGAGGTCTTCGCGCAGCACATTGCGCGGCAGTTTGCGTTGGAACCCGCCCGCGATCTTGCGGACCAACGGCGTATACTCCTCTAGGAGATAACGAGCGCGCGCGGTGGCGCTCTCCACCCGACGTTCGACGGGGCGAAGGGCGATCGGCGTGGCCGGCGTCTTCTTCGCCGGGCGTCGCACGGCGCGACGGCCCTGCGCACTCGAATGCCGCCGCGTACGCGGGTTCGGCTTGACCTTCGAGCCGCCAGCTCGAGGAAACACACTGGGCCGCGGCGGGATGCTCGCTCGCGGTGAGCTCTCGGTTTCGGCGGAATCGATCGAGGCGCGTACTGCTGAGGTCGAAGCCATTGGTTGGTGTCTCCGGGCGCCGATGATTGCAACGCGCGTGCCGGAGCAATAAAATACAATGGTTTCAATGAGTTACTCGGAATCGGTCCAGGGTGGTGAGTCCCACCTGACCCGCCCATTTGAGCTTTCGCGTCCCACGAGTCTCGAGTTTTTCTCATGTTCTCTTTTTCCATTCCCGAGACACTTGGAGGGTACGAAGTGACCCAGAGCCCAGGCTGGGACGGCTGCGACGAGTGGGTGCGTGAATTTGCGCCGCAAATTAAGAGTCAGGCTCGACCCAGGCGCGAAATGCCCACCTTGGACGCCTGAGCGGGCAGGTCTCGGCCAGCAATCTCCGCGCCTTTTTTGGCTATTCATGGTGGTGGGTGCCACAGTTTCACGCGCGGCTCTCCGCGCTGGAACGTTCCATGGGCGAAGGAAAAAACCTGGTCGGCGTCGATATTGGCTCAGGCTCCATCAAGGTCTGCTTGATCAGGGAGTCTCGGCGCGGCCTTGGGCTTGTGCGGCTGGGCTACGTGCCCCTCGGGCCCCAGGTCATCGTCGATGGGCAGGTGATGGACTCGGGGGCTGTGGTCGAGGCGCTCGGCCGCGCCTTTTCCGAGGCGAAGATTCGGCAGAAGGAATGCGCGCTCAGCGTGTCGGGCCAAAGCGTCATCATTCGCAAGATCACGGTGCCGATGATGACGGCGGCGGAACTCGACGAGCAGATCCAGTGGGAAGCCGAGCAGCACATCCCCTTCGACATCAAGGATGTGCAGGTCGACTACCAGGTGCTGCGCAAGCGCCCGGAGGCGAGTCAGATGGACTTGCTGCTGGTGGCGGCGAAGCGTGATCGCATCGAGGATTACGCGCAGCTTGCGCGCAGCGCCAAGCTAAAGCCCATCGTCTGCGATGTGGACTCCTTTACTGTGCAAAACCTGTTCGAGTATTCGCGGGGTCTGCCCGCAGACCAGACCGTGGCGCTCATCAATATCGGTGCGAGCTTCTCGTCGCTCAGCATCATCGCCAACGGAGTGCACGTCTTTCCCCGTGAGATCGCCAACGGTGGCAACGCCATTACCGAAGAGATCCAGAAGCAGCTCGGGATCCCCTTCGAACAGGCCGAAGCCTATAAATGCGGCGGAAATCCCAATGATCCATCCGGAGCGGGCATGGTTCCGCAGCAAGTGGTGCAGATCGTGGAGGCCGCTAGCGACTCGATTGCGGCCGAGATCCAGCGAAGCATCGACTTTTACCTGGCGACCAGCGGCGAAGCCGAGATTGCTCGCATCTACGTGACCGGCGGCACCGCCAATTTGGCGGCGCTGGCGCGGGCCATCGAGCGTCGCGCGCGGGTGCCCGTCGAAATCTGGTCGCCGACGGAGAAGGTCACGGTCGAGGCCAAGGAAGTCGATGCGCAGCTCTTACTCCGGCGCTCGGCTCAGCTCTCGGTCGCGCTCGGTTTGAGCTTACGCAAAGAGAAGGAAGTGCGGACCGCATGATTCGCATCAACCTGCTCTCCCGTAAGAAGCGCGCCGCGGAGCGTCAGGAGAAGACCCAGGTCTGGCTCCTGGTCGCGCTCGGTGTGGTCTTGCTCGAGGTCGTCGGGCTCGTCATCTATCACGGCATTCGTTCGGACGAACTTCGCGCGCAAGAGCGCAAGAACCAAGAGATTTCGAGTCAGATCGAGCAGGGCAAGCGCACCATCGACAAGCACGACGAAGTCAAACAGAAGCTTGCGTTGCTGCGTGCTCGGGAGGAGGCCATCGCCAAGCTCGAGAGCGCGCGCAGTGGTCCGACGGCGGTGCTGCTCGAGCTGATGCACATCTTGACGACGGGCCGGGGCCCGAGCGTGGACCCCTCGCGCCTGGTGCAGATTCGACGCGACGATCCGGCGGCTGCCTTCAATGCGAACTGGGACGCGCGTCGGCTGTGGCTCACGAGTTTCAAGGAAGAGAAGCGCCGCATGCACATCGACGGCCTGGCGCGCGATGGCGAGGACGTGAGTGAGCTCGCTCGGCGGCTGTCGCTGTCGGACTACTTCTCGGGCGTGAAAATGCTGCCAGCGCGGCGCCAGGTCGACTCCGCTACCCATGTGGAGCTCGTGGCGTTTTCGATGGAGGCGGAGGTCAAGTACTGATGGCGATGGCGCGTGCAGATCTGAGCCTCGGTCGCCTGCCTCCCGCGGTCCGCGTGTTGGTGGGCTTGTTGATGGTGGTGACGGTGGGGGTTGCCTACTACGTCGTCTTCTATAGCGATCTTGCCGGGAGCATCAGCGGTGCACAAGCCCGCGAGGGTCAGCTCCGGACGCAGCTCTCCGACGTCCGAAAGGCCGAATTCGCCTATCAGAAGGATTTGACGGAGCTCACCGAACGCCAGCAGCGCCAACGCGAACTGAACAAGGTGCTGCCGAACACCAGCGAGTACCCCGCGTTTTTGAGCGCGGTACAGAACGTCGCCAACGTGTCCGGCGTCGCCTTGACCGCCTGGTCGCCGAACCCCGAGGTCTCGGAGAAGTTTTACGCCCGCATCCCGATGCGGATCGAGCTCTCCGGGCGCTTCCACCAGATCGCGAAGTTCTTCTACGGCGTCGGCCAGCTCGACCGCATCATCAACATCGAGAACATCTCGCTTACCAACCCGCACGTCGTGGGGGAAGACTTGGTGATGAAGGCGGAGGGTTTGGCCACGGCTTTCCGAGCTCTGGAGTCGACCACCAAGAGCGGTGGGGTCGACAAGCGTGGTGACCAGATTTCCGGAGGCACGCCGTGATGCGAATCCACCACGTTGCACCGTGCTGGCTTGCGCTCGCTGCACTTTCGGGCTGCAAAGACGAAATCATGACCAGCAACGACGCGCCGGCAGCGGCCGCGTCTGCAACCCCGGCCGCCGCAGCGGTAGCCGCGAGCAGCGCTCCGCGCAATGTGACGCCGCGTAGCCCCCTCGATGAGAGCGATTTCGTCGAGAGCGATCGGGCGCGTGACCCGTTTCGCTCGTTTGCTCGCGTTTTTGCGCAGGAAACCGCCGGTCACCTGCGCTCGCAGCGCGAAGTGATTTTGGCGGACTACTCGCTCGACGAGCTGAAGCTGATCGGGATCGTGACGCGAATGCAGCCGGCCAAGGCCATGCTGGTCGATCCGCTCGGTAAGGGACACGTGATTCAGCGCGGTCAATTCGTCGGGCGCGCCGATGTGGTGCAGGGCACCGGGCGCTCCGGTTCGACCTACGAGGTCAACTGGCGCGTCGACAGTATTCGGGACGGCGACGTCGTGTTGGTCCGCTCGGATCCGACGAACCCTGATGTGCCCACGGCGACGCGCGTGATCCCGTTGCGTCCCGAAGGCACCCGCGTTTCGCCGCAATAGCCGCCAAGAAGCCGCCGAGAAGCGCTCGCCTGCCCGCGATTCGGGGCCGTCTTCAGGCTGGCTTGGCGTTCGGTTCGGCTTGCGTGGCGCCGCAGCTCGGCAAGTGGATTGTCCAGTTTTTTTGCTAGTTGGATCGACGAGACGCTACGCTCCGTCCCGAGTCCGAATCGTATCTTGCGGGCTGCTTTGGAGAGCTCTGTCATGAGGTTTGCTCTACCGCGTCAGATTGGAGCCGGGCGGCTCGCAGGCCCGGCGCTCGCGCTGCTCTTGGCGCTCACGGTCTCGCAGCATGTCGCTTCCGAGCCCGCTGTTCCCCGTCACGCCGTGCATTTGGTCGTGACTGAAGAGCCGCAGGGCGGCGCCGTCATGCGGGTGGACTTCAGCGCTGCGCCGACGTTTACGGCGCGGCTCGAGGGCGCGGGAAAGCGGCTGGTCATCGACGTCTCCAATGCCGATTTGAAGGGGATCCCGGGCGCCCTGACGGAGCGCGTGGGGGTGGTCGGTGGCGTGTTGTCGCAGGCTTTCAAGAGCGCCGACACCAGTACGGTGCGCTTTCTCATCACCCTGACGCAAACCGCGAAATACGGCGTGAGCGTCGAAGGCACCACTTTGGTGGTGCGGCTGGTGCCCGGCGCGACCGGGACGCTCGACGTCGCGCCGAAGAGTGAAGTTCCCAGGGCGGCCGCCGAGCCGCGGGTCGCCAATGTGCGTTTCGAGCACGCTGCATTCGAAGACCGAGTGCTCATCGAGCTCTCCGAGGGGGCCGAGTTCAGCGAGCCTGCCAGCGATCGCGAACATCCGCGGCTGATGGTGTCTGCGAAGCTTCCGAGTGAGCTCGAGCGCAAGCTCGACGTGTCGGCCTTCAACGGGCGCGTCAACGGCGTCTCCGCCTACGTGAGTCCCCAGGGGCGCCTGATCTTCGACGCGGACTGCAAGCGTGGCGTCGAAACGCGAGTCACGCGCCGTGGAACGACGTTGGTGTGGACCTTCGTCGAGCCGGGGACCCTGCCCTCGACGGTGACCGGCATCGCACGGGATGGGAAGGCGGCGCGTCGCGGGCGCACGGTGTTCGTGGAACCCGGGCCGACCGGACTCACGGAGGTGCATTCGGGTTTCGAGGGCGAAGGCATCGAGACGCGCACGAGCTCGGATCAGGCTGCGGCGTTCGCTCCCAGCCTGCTCGGTCAGCAAAAGAAGGCCTTCGGCGGGCGTCGCATCGACCTCGACCTCAAGGACGCCGACATTCACAATGTGCTCCGGCTGCTCGCGGACGTCGGGCAGGTGAACATCGTGACCGCCGACAACGTGAGCGGCACGGTCACGATTCGCATGCGCAACGTGCCCTGGGATCAAGCGCTCGACGTCGTCTTGCAGTCGAAGAACCTCGGCATGGTGCGACAAGCGAACATGATTCGTGTCGCGCCGCTGGCGGACCTCGAGAAGGAGCGCGAGATGCAGCTTGCGCGCCGGCAACAAGAGGTCAAGCTCGCCCCGGTCGAGACCCGGCTGATTCCGATCAGTTATGCGAACGCCGACGACCTGCAGGAGCGTGCGAAGAGCATGCTCTCGGAGCGTGGCTCGATCGCCGTGGACGCGCGCACCAACGTGCTCATCGTGCGCGACATCGCGGGTAATTTGAACCAAATCGAGGAGCTCGTGCGCTCGCTCGACACCCAGACCCCGCAGGTCTTGATCGAGGCGCGCATCGTGGAGGCCACCAGCAGCTATCTGCGCGACGTCGGCATTCAGTGGGGCGGTGACGCGACCTTCTCCGGAGCCACCGGAAACCCGACGGGTCTGGCTTTTCCGAACTCCGTGGGCCTAGTCGGTGGCGCGAGCGATGGGCAGACGCCCACCGCAGGCCTGAGTCCGTTCGCCAACAGCGTCGCGAACCCGAACTTTGCGGTAAACCTACCGGCCGCAGTGGGCACCGGTCGAGGCGGCGCCATTGGCCTCACCTTTGGCTCGATCGACAACAACTTCAACCTCGCGCTGCGTCTTTCGGCGGCCGAGGCGAGCGGTATGCTGCGCATTCTGAGCAGTCCCCGCGTGTTAACGCTCGATCATATGCAAGCGCGCATTGCGCAAGGCACGTTGATCCCGTTCTCGCAGGTGAGCGCCCAGGGCGTGCAAACCACGTTTCAGGAAGCCAAGCTGCAGCTCTTGGTGCGTCCGCACGTGACGGCCGACGGCAGCGTGAGCATGCACGTCAAGATCAACCGCGACGAACCCGACTTCAACCAGACTTCGGCGCGCGGTGATCCGACGATTCTCAAGCGCGAGGCTGAGACCGATCTGTTGGTGATGGACGGCCACACGGCGGTCATCGGCGGGATCTACACGCGCAACACCGGGCGAAACCTGGATCAGGTCCCGTTCTTCGGGGACATTCCGCTGCTCGGCCTTTTGTTTCAGCGCCGGCGAGCCAGCGATTCGCGCGGTGAGCTCGTGATCTTCATTACCCCGCGGATCGTGAATCGCGCCGAAGCGCTCGGTCACTGAGTGCCGCTGCCGTTGGGGGCGCCGCCCGCGCCTCCTCCGGATTCCGAGCTGCCGCCAGCGGCGTCCGCTCCTCCAGTGTTGGCTCCGCCATCCGCACCGGCTGCGCCAGCGAAGGGTGCGCCGTACACGCCAGCGTAGGAACCTGGATCGCTTCCGCCTTGGGCGGCTCGACCTCCATTGGCTTCTGTCGGGGCGCCACCGTACACGCCTGCGATCGAACCCCAGTCTCCGCCCTGGGCCGTGGTGCCACCGCTAGAGCTGGTTCCGCCGCGGTTGAGCGCACCGCCGAGTTCCGGCTTCGAGCCACCGGTGCCCGCACCGCCTTGCGCGTTTGCGGCGCCGCCGAACGTCGCGCCGCCCCGCGCAGCCGTCGCCCCGCCCGTGGCGTTCAGCTTGCCACCACTGCCGCCGTCCGTGGCGTCGTCGTCGCCGCCACACGAACTCGATAGGGCTCCCACCAGGCTGGCGCCAAACGCAAACGCCGCCGCGCGGCTCAATCGCTGTCTTGGCGGGAGAAATTCCGAAAGTTCAGAAAAATCTAGCCGCTCCTCGCAAAATGGGCAGTTCGTTTCGTGGACGGCCACATGGCGCCGACACGTCGGACACGGACTCAATCGATTCATCACCAACCTCCCAATCTCATAGATTCTCGACCACGACCTCGAAGCGTCCAAAATCGAAGGGCTGCCCCTCAGCAGCCTCGATGCGCACCAGCTTTTCGCGCTTGCCCGCGCGCTGCATTTCGAGCGCGCGATGATGACAATAGGGGTTGTTCCCCGCCTTTCCGAAGAAGACGAAGGACGTCCAAGTGCAGCCCGCCCGGCAGTTGTCCGCGTAGTAGCAACCGCGGCAGTACCCCCAAAGCGAGGTGACGTCGCGATCGCGGGTGTACCTGAGCGGCGCCGCACGCTCCCAAATGTCCAGCAGCGAGGCGTCGCGGATATTGCCCCCCGTCCACGCCTCCGAGGGCAGCGAGGGGCAACCCTTGATGCTGCCGTCGGCTTCGATGCCCAAGATGTTTCGTCCGGCTCCGCACGACCCAACGTGGCCGTGCGGCAGCGTGCCGCGCAGCACACTTTCATAAGGGCCGAAGTAGCCGATGTTGTTGCCGGGCCAGATCATGATGCCGCGCTGCTTGGCGCGTCCGTGTAGCTCTGCGAGCAGCGGGAAGAGCTCCAAAAGGTCGGACGGCTGCAGCAACACCTCGGGCTCGTCTGCCGCACGCCCCATAGGAACGGTGAGTTGGAGTTGCCAGCTCTTGGCACCCGCGGCCGCGATGCATTCGAGAATTTGCGGCAATTCGGCCAGACTCAAGCGGTTGATTTGCGTATTGCAGGTGACCGTGAGGCCCGCTTCGCGGAGCGCTGCCATCGCTTGGAGCGCGCTGTCGAACGACCCTTTCACCCCGCGCAGTCGGTCGTGCGTCGCGGACATTCCGTCAATAGACACACTGACGCTGCTGAGTCCCGCACGCTTCGCGGCGCGCGCGCGTTCCGAGGTCATACCCCGCCCGCCCGTGGTCATGCTCAAAGCGATGCCGCGCTCAGTGAGGGCGCTGGCAATTTCCACCCAATCATCGCGAAGGTACGCCTCGCCCCCGATCAGCGTGACCTCGAGCACGCCGAGCTCGGCCATTTGCCGCACCAAATCGAGGCATTCCTCTGTGGAAAGCTCGTCGGGGCGCGCGCGCCCGGCGCGTGACCCGCAATGCCGGCAGGCCAGATCGCAGCGTAGCGTCAGCTCCCAAACCGCGTAGACCGGCCGCCACTGCTGGTCAACCGCGCGTGAGGTCGTGGCAAGAGGCAGGCGACGCCGACCTGGTCGCGCCTCAGGTGCAAGTGGCAGCGCGCGTGGGCGTGGTTGTTCGAGAAGTTCGGCGCGAGATTGTTCCGACCAGTCGATCATCGATCCGCCTCCCGTAGCGCTCTGCGCTATCTGCGCGAAACACGCTCAGTGCCCCAGCGCGCGCATGAGGCGTGCGTCTCGTAGCAAGACGCACGCCAAACGAGAACTCGTGATTTTAGCGGAGAATTCTACAGAGCTCGCGCTTGCCCTGTGTCACTCTGTGCCACTGCGGAGCGAGATGCTGGACAAACTGAGCAAGGGCGAGCGGCGCGGTCGCGTGGTGGTGATTGGAGATCTCAACGGAGCGGACGACGCGCTGATCGAAATTTTACGGGGAACGGGGCTCATCGATCACAAGGAGCGCTGGATCGGGCGTGACGCTGAGCTCGTGCAAGTGGGCGATCTCTTCAATCGAGGGGGCGGCGCTCGGCGCGCGCTCAGTCTCCTCTTACGACTGAAGACTCAGGCGCGGAAAAAAGGCGGGCGCGTCACCATCCTGCTTGGCAATCACGAAGTCATGACCGCGCTCGGCAATGAGGCGTATTGCACCGAACAGGAGTACCTGGCGTTTGCGACGGCCGCCGAGCGCAAGGCTTGGCCGCGTCAGGTCGCACGCGCGGCGCGGCGCATTTACCTGTCGGAGCGGACAGCGGGTCGCGTCTTGCCGTTCGAACCGCGTCTCGAGGCGTGGAAGGCGTTGCACGCGCCGGGGCGACGCGCGCTTCGCCATGCGCTTGGTCCGCGCGGCTCACTCGGTAAGGCGTTGCGGCAGCTGCCTGTCGTGCACCTCGTCGACGGCATGCTGTGCGTGCACGCGGGGATTTTACCGAAATGGGCGGCGCGCGGTGTAGACGGGCTCAACGCAGCCGCCAAAGACGAATGGAAGGCGGCGGGTCGTCACTTTCTTCGCATCAAGAAGCAGAGCCTGTTTCGCGATCCTGCGGGGCCGCTCTGGGACCGAAGCTTGGCGCGCGGCGGTCGAACCAGTCTGAAGGCCCTGACGCAGTCGCTCGCGCTCCTTGGGGCCGAGCGAATGATTGTCGGTCATACGCCGACGCATACGGTGGAAGGCGGTCACAAAGGCGAGATTGTCACGCGCTTCGCGGGCCGCCTGGTGCTCATCGATGTCGGCCTCGGGCACGGAGTGGACTCGCCCCGGACCGCGCTCATCATCGAGAACGGGCGCGGCATCGAATGGACTCCGAACGGCACACGCGAGCTTTGGGGGAGTCGTCACCCCAAAGCTCGTCCCTGAGCCTGCCCCGACCGAAAGTTTCAGCAGAGTTGCGCCTTGCTTGAGGCCGTGCACGGCTCGCCCGGCCCACGCATCGAGTACGATGTGCGACTGATGCTTCGCTCATTTCTGGAACGCGTCTCTTGGACGATCTGCTGCACATTGGGGCTTACCGCGTGGGCCTGCAGTAGCTCTCCGCTCAACAGCACCGGCGCGGGAGGGCAACAAGCCCAAGGCGGTGAGGCATCGATCGCAGGCATGACGACAGCAGGCTCGGCGAGTGGTGGCGCGCCGGGTTGCCCGAATGACATCGCGCTGCCCACCGATCCGAGCGGTAACGTGCACCTCTGTGATCGCGGGGTGCACCGCACGGCGAGCGTGGCATGCCCGGCCTACTTACCCCGCAGGACGAGCTTGCCGGAGACCGGGTTCGGAGATGAGTGCCTAAAGGATGCAGACTGCAACGAGAAGCCCTACGGGATGTGCAGGGCGCCGAGCGACAGCAGTAGCTCGACTGGGAACAGCTGCAGCTACGGCTGCACCCTGGATTCGGAGTGCGGCGCTTCCCAGGTCTGCTCCTGCAATGGGAGTGGTGGAATTTGCATTCGGTCGAATTGCCATACCGATGCAGACTGCGGGGTAGGCAAGCTCTGCCTCGCGGCGCAGCCAGCGCTCTGCGGCGGCGGGGGCCTGTTCGTGTGCGAGACCGCGCATGATGAGTGCGGCGTGAGCGCTCCCTGCGCCGATGCGGATTGCCGCTTCGATGCGGACCATTTCGCCTGCTTTCCGCCGTGCTGAGCGCCGGACGCGAGGCCCGGCCGTGCGTCGGAGGGCGAGGTGTTTCGCCCGAGCCTCCACTGAACGGGCTCGGCCAGGGCTCCAATTGACAGCGCCCGCCACGGCGTGGATTCTCGCGTGGAATGCGAGGCGTTGTGTCGACTGCGATGGGGCGAGCCGGGGCGGCCGTCTCCGTCGTCCTGGGCTTCGCCGCGACGACCAGCCGGGCACTCGCCTACGACGCTCGCGTGGACGCCACCTTCGACGCGCAGTTCTATTCGTTGGCGAGCCCGTTCGGGGACCCCTACATCTACCGGCGTCGCTACACCTCGACGCTGGGGCTCGACCTCGACGACATCCAGAGTGACCGCTCGCGTCACGCGCCGCGAGTGTCGTTTCGATCTCGGTTGCGCGTCGACGGCGACTTTGGCGTCACGGACGCTGAGCGCAATCCGTCTTCCAACGCCTACATTCCCGGCCTGAACCGCTCGCCCGTCGAGGTGATGTACGCGTACCTCGACGCACGCGGCCTAGTCGGCGGCGTGTTCAATGTGCGCTTGGGCCGGCAGTACGTCGTCGACGCGCTCGGCTTCTGGTCGTTCGATGGGGGGCTGGTCGAGGCCGAGCTCCCGCTGCACCTGGCCCTGTCGGGCTTCCTCGGTTTGGAGCAGCGCACCGGGTTGCCGATGTTGGCTAGCGCGCGCTTCAGCGGCGACGGCGTGTCTCGTGGCGATCGAACGGGCCTCGAAATGGGGCAGTACGCGGCGTTTCTCGACGATTCAGCGATAGCCCCGGCTCGCGGCGCCGCCCTCGAGATCCGCGGTCTCGCGAACTTTCACTCGCGGCTCAGCTATCGCAAAGTGGAAAATCAGAGCACGGTGTTGGTGTCGTCGTTCTTCGACCCCACACAGCCGCTCAGGACCTACAGCGCGACGCGCACTTCGAGCGAGCGCGTCGGGTATTCGGCTCGGCTCGACCTGCCGGAGCTCTTCGCGGTGTCGGGGCGCGCTGCTTACGATCTTTACAACCAAGTCGTGAGCGACGCGCTCGCCTCGGTCGACATCTATGCGCCGGCCAACCTGATTGTGGGCGCCGACGTCGACTATTATTACCCGACTTTCGACGGCGACTCGATCTTCAACTTTTTCGCGCACCGCGGCACCACCAGCGCGCTCGGACGCGTCAGCTGGTTACCGCGCGGAAAGCTCGACGCCACGGCTTCCTTCGGCCTGCGCTGGTTTCAGACATCAGGCGACCCGCTAACTTTCGGTGACCAACAGATCGCGGGTACGCCGTCCTTGAAGGCGAGCACGCGGCCCGACTACGTCGGCCAAGCGGCGAGCCGCTATCGCATCGGTCCCGGCGTCGTGGGCCTGGATTTTGCGACCCAATCCGGCGATTCGGGTCACCGTGTCGGCGGTGATCTCACGACGCGCCGCGCCTTTGGCGGGGGCCGCTACGACTCGCTGCTCGTCGCGTCCCTCTACGACTTTCGCGACTCGCTGCGCCCAACGCGCTCTGCCACTAGCTTCACGTACGTGGTTGGGGCGGGGCTTCGTCCAGCTTCCGGTCTGCTCGGTCGCGGGCGACTCGGCTTCGAATGGGAGCACAGTATGAGTCGTCTCGTAGGGCAGCGGTTTCGGCTGCTGCTCACCCTTGATTTTACGGTGCTCAAGTGATGCCGAAGCGTGACCCGTCAGCCTGGCTTCTGGCGCTCGCCTGCGCGCTCGCGGCTTGGCTTTCGATTTCGAGCGCGCCCGCTGAGAGCCCGCCAGAGGTTCGCGCTGTCCACGGCATCGGCGCCGCGCTCGGCCAGGTTCCCGAGGCGGATCGCCCTCCGGGTGCAGAGCCCGATGACGGGGGACCGAGCAGCGCCATCTTCCCCGAGCAGCGCCTCACGCTGCGCTTCAATCACCGAAGACACGCCTCGGAGCTGAAGTTGCCGTGTACCGCGTGCCACGAGCGTGCTCGGCTGAGCCGGTCGAGTGGGGATCGACTGTTGCCCCCCGCGACACGCTGCGACGCCTGCCACGCAACCGATCACCGCGATCTGCGGCGAGTTCGGTCGAATCCCGACATCTTGATCAGCCAGTGCGGCTATTGCCACCTCGGCTATTGCCCCGCCGACGGCAATCGCGTCGAGCGCATGCAGATCCCGGTCGCCAACCTCAAGTTCAACCATGCGGTTCACTCGCAACGGGGTGTGGCTTGTGCGGCTTGCCACGGCGCAGTCGAGCGCCTCGAGCTCGCGACGCGCGACCAGCTGCCGCGCATGAAGGCGTGTGTCAGTTGTCACTCCCTCGGGTCTTCCGACACGGTGTCGTCCGCGCAACCGAACGGCGCGTGCGCGACTTCCCACCTGACGCAGGGGCCGCGCATGAAAACGCGCTTCGCCGGCGCGTCACTGCTGCCGCCGCGCTGGCTCAAGGACTCGAGCCACGGTCCTGATTGGGTCGTTCGGCATCGCGCCGTCGCCGGCGAGGACAGCCGCTTCTGCGCGAATTGTCACAGCGAGAATTACTGCGCCGATTGCCACGACGGTCGGGTGCGGCCGCGTCGCGCGCACCCGAACGACTTTCTGTCGATGCATCCAGAATCCGCGCGTCAGAACAGTCCGCGCTGCGCGAGCTGTCACCAGCAGCAGTCGTTTTGTCTACCCTGTCACCAGCGCACAGGTGTCGCTGAAAGCGGCCCCGTCTCAAACTTCGCCGATCGCGGACGCTTCCATCCGCCGCCCGCGGTCTGGACCAACGCGCCGCGCTCGCCTCGGCATCACGCATGGGAGGCGGAGCGCAACCTGAACGCCTGTATCAGCTGCCACGTCGAGCGCGACTGCGTTGCCTGCCACGCAACCCGCAGTGTTGGAGGAGCGGCCGGCGGCCTGACGGCCGGTGGGCGAGGCATGAACCCGCACCCGCTGTCCTTTCGGGCCCGCTGCGCACACGCACTGCGTCAGAACGCCCGCCCGTGTTTGGTTTGTCACGACCCGGCGGACCCAGTCTTTCAGGAGTGCCGTTGAATGGATCTACGGCCAAAAGCCAGCGTTGATGGTATGAATCGCGGTGCCGGCCCGCTCGTGCGGGTCGCAATCCGCTTGCCTGACCGTTCCGCGGGCGAGTATAGCGGCTTGGCGTCGGGTAGGTCCCGGCTGGCGTCGAAGGAGGCACCCGGTGAAGGAACTGGTCCGATACCTTTTCGAAAACCTGTACTTCGACTTCCAGGGCGACATCACGATGGAGAAGGTTCGGGAGTTCCTGCGCGAGGACGACAGTCGCGAGGCGCGGGCACTGCTATCGAAGATCATCGAGGAGAAGGGGGTCGACGACCTCCTGATCACGCTCGCGGATTGCCTGAAGGAATACATCCGCACGGGTGTGAGCGAGCAGGCGATTCGCGACCAGCTGTCCACGTACAGCAGCAGCTGAACCACCATCGGTCGTTTCCTAGAAGTTCGAGTTACGTCTTCGTAATATCTGCGTGTTGGCGAGCTCGCCGTGTGGCGAGCGCTGCCGTGCTCGCGCTGATCGGGCTCGTCGCGTGTGACGTCGGGCCGAAGCAGCTCGATGCTGGTCGCGGCCCGGCCTTGCACGTTTTGAACATGGAGCCGAGCGACGGCCAGGGGATCGCTTGCGATCCAGCTGCGCCGGATTGCGGCGTGCCCGTCGACACGCCGATTCGCCTACATGTCGATCCCCCCGTGTTGCCGACGACGGTCGTTCGGCAAAGCATCGGTCTCTATACGGCCAGGCCAGGCCTGTTTTCGCCGTTTCTGCTGCCCGAGTACGACCTTCTAAACCGCACGATCACCTTTCGAATCTCGGGAACGCTGATCCCGAATCTGCTCTATCACCTCGAGCTGCCGACGGCCGACAAGCCTAGCGATCCGGGTCTTCGCGCGTTCGACGGGGCCGTCCTCGAGCCGGGTCGGGTGCCGTCCTTGCTCAGCTTCATCACCTCAGCCGCGAGCTCGCTCCCTGCGCCTCGGCTCACCCGTGAGCCGGGCTGTGATGAGATCACGCAGATGTTCCAGTCGAGCTGCGTCAGCGGTTGCTGCCATGGGGAAGCCACGCCGGCGCTGGGCCTTCGCCTCGATTCGGCGGACGCCCTGGTCGCGACGGCGATCGCCCGCGTCGCGCACGAGACAGAGACGGGCAACACGCTCGGCGTCGCCTTTGTCAACCCTGAGCGCTTTGGCGTCGGTCAGGCCATCATCGAGCCGGGGCAGCCGTTTGCGAGCTACCTCATGTACAAACTGCTCGTCTCGAACGAAAACCTCGCGCCTTGCACGAGTGATTGCGAAAAGTACCAAGAGTTCGAGGGGCCAAACGCCTGCGAGCCGTTGTCCGACGACGAGCGCGGGCGAATGATGGGCTGGTTCGTCCAAGGCGAGGCGATGCCGATGTCGGTCGAAGCGGCGCACGCTTCAGGCTGCACGGATCTTCCGACACGCCCGCACCTCGACTGCGGTCGGATGCGCGCGCTGAGCCGCTTCATCGCGACCGGCGCCGCCTGCCTGTAGGTGCACGGGCGCCCGCCGGGAAGAGCGCTCAGCGGACCGTCATCTGAGTTGACTGAGGCCCCTGATTCGGTGCATATTGTGCACTGTTCGGGGGTTAGCGGTATGACAACTGAGTTGACGATTCTGGGCCAGAAGGTCAGGCTCGAAAGTCGCCTGGGGCGGGGTGCAACGGGTGAGGTGTGGCTCGCGGCTGGGCCCGATGGGGCGCGCTTCGTGCTCAAGTTCGCGCGAGACCGCAGCACCTACGCGCTGCTCGCCGAGGAGGGGCAGCGCCTGCTCGGGGTAGATTCGGCGTTTTGCGTGCGGCTGCTCGGGGCAGGGCGCCTAGGTACCGAGCTTTCCGCGGGGCCGTCGGGGCGGCTCGGGCTGGGTACGCCGTTCTTGGTGCTGGAGCACCATCTGGGCGCGACGCTCGATCGTGAGCAGGGGCTGCGTGGCGAGTCGGCGGAACGCAGAGTCTTGCTGGTTGCCCGGGATATCGGGCGCGCGCTCGCCGATCTTCACGCGACGGGGGTCGCGCATAGCGACGTGAAGCCAGAGAACATCCTGGTCGAAGCCACTGCGGATGGGGTCAGATCACGACTGATGGACTTCGGTCTTGCTGGTGCGATCAGCGAAACCGAGGCGCGCGGCGGGACGCGTCGCTACCTCGCTCCCGAAGTGTTCGACGTGAGCGCTAGCAGCGACGCACGCCTGCGCGATCTGTACGCCCTGGGTGTGGTGCTCGCAGAGCTTTCTAGCCCCGAGCCGAATCGAGCGGAGCCCGCCGAGCACGCCCTCGAACGTGCGAAGCTCGATCCTGCCGTCCGCGCCCTGATCGCGGCTCTTTTGTCGCGCGCCCCCGCGGCGCGACCGAGCGCCAGCTGGGTATCGCGACAAGCGCTGCGCTTGCTCGGCCAACGCGAGTCGGACCGTGAGGCGCGCGAGCGGCGCGCGGGCTTGGTGCGGCGAACCTATCTGGCACGGCGGCGTGGCGAGGTGTTGCGCGCCGCTCGTCAGGCGAAGAGTGAGTTCTCCGTCGACGGGCTTCCGCGCGAGTGGCTCGCGTCGGCGGTCGAGCTTTCGCGGTCCGTCGAAGAGCTACGGGGCTCGCTTGGCGCGGGCGAGAGCGTAACTCTCGCCGATCTCGACGCGGTTGGTCGCGCGCGTTGGCTGGTGGATTTGGTTGGCGCGAGTGCCGCAGCGTGGCCGGCGCTTTCGATTGAAGGCGATGGCGCCCTCGTCAGTCGATTGCTGGCTCTGGTGGATAGCTCTGAACCCGAGACGCTGACGTTCAGTGATCTCGAGTCGGCGACGGCCATCGCGAGCGCGGACGAGGGCGACGATGCGGTCTCCTTGGCTTTGTCGCTCGGGCGCGGGCGTTGTTCGACGGCGGTGCTGAACGCGGCGGAGGCGATTTGGCAGCGCGGCGGGGCCTCTCCCTCGTTTGGGCTAGCGTTGGGTCGCACGTTGCGGTTGCGGGGTGAGCTTGGTCGTGCGCTTGCCGTGCTTGGTTCGGTCGACGCTGTCGAAGCACAGAGTGAAGCCGCCGAGGTCTGGCGACGCGCGGCCGATCCCGAGCGAGCGGGCGCCCTGCTCGCCGCCAGCGAGGGTCGCCCACTTTCCCCGGCCGAACGCGCGCGGCGTGGCGCCATTCAGGCACGCCTATCGCTCGACGCGGGTGATGCTGCCTCCGCCCTATTGCTTGTGCGTGAGCTGCCCGCTTCCGTGGCTGGGCTCGAAGTCGAGGCGCTGGCCGAGATCGCGCTCGGTCAGCGTCAGCAAGCGCGACTGACGCTCGAGCGCGCGCTGGTTCACGCGGTCGACGATGAACAGCGCGCGCGGCTCGAGGCGGTGCGTGGCAATCTCGAACACTTCGAGGGTGACTCGGAGCGCGCCTTGGCTCACTTTCGGCGCGCCACCGAGCATGCCTCGAGCGCGGGCGCCGTACTCGAAGAGGCTAGCTATCTGACCGGTATGGCTGCCGCGGCGTCTCAGCTAGGCGAGCTCGGGCTCGCGCGCGGAGCCGCGCGCCGCTCCTTGTTGCTCTTCGAGAGCCTGGGGCGGCAGCGTGAGACTGCGCGCGCTGAGCTTTCTCTCGCCGTTTCTCACGCCGCGCTTGGCGCCTTGATCGAGGCGCGCGAACACGCGCTCTCCGCGTCGCTGCGCGCCAAGGTGGCTGGAGACAAGCGATGTCGGGCCTACGCGCACCTCTTGTTAGCCGACATTTTGCCAGCGGAGGAGCACGAAGCCGTCGAACACGCGCGCTTTGCGCTATCGCTCGTGGAAGGCGATGCCGACGACCAGCTGCGGGCCGCTGCCCGCTTGCACGCGTGCGGCGACAGCGTCGCCGTCGATCAACTGGACGCGCAGGCGCAGGCGAGTGGCGCTGCGCTCGACGCGCGCCTCGAGTGGTGGACGGCACGCGCGCGCGTCGCGACCAGCGCGCCCGTGCCTGTCGCGCCAACGCGCGTGTTCGAGGCGCTGCTGGCGTTGGTCGGGGAGCGAGCAGCGTGCGTCGTGCGCGGGCCGGCGTTCGCGGCCGGAGTCGAGCTCGCGGCGCGCCAAGCGGAAGGTGATGTGGTGCGACGGCTCACGCTCGCTACCGCGGACGCTGCGCGAGAATTGGCCGCCCGAGCCGGCAGCGAGCTCCTGGCCGCCGTCAAGCTCTTGCCTTGGGTGCGGCTCGCCGACAGCGCCCACTCGAGCCCCTTTTCACCCGAGCAGCTGTTGGATGTGGAGCGACTGGTACGGGCGCTCGGTGGTCGAGATCGCCTGCGGCCGCTCTTAGAGCAGGTTGTCGATGCGCTGGTGTTGTGGACAGGCGTCGAGCGTGGACTTTTGCTACTGCGCGCGCCTGGCGGCAAACTGCGGCCGCGAGCAGGGCGCAATTTGCTGCGCGCCGATCTGAGCGGAGTGCAGCTCGAGCTCAGCCATTCTTTGGCGGAGCGCGCGTTGTCGCAGGGTGAGCCGGTGATTGCGGTCGACGCTGCAGGTGACTTGCCGGACGTTCACGAGAGCGTTCACGCCTTGAAGTTGCGTAGCGTATTGGCGGTGCCGCTGATCGCGCGTGGTGAGGCCCTGGGCGTCGTGTACCTCGACGACCGCGTGCGTCGCGGGGCGTTTGGGCCCAAGGAGCTCTCCTGGGTGCGTTTGGTCGCCACGTTGGCGGCCGTGGCCATCGCCGATGCACGCGATCAGATTCTGCTGCGGCGAGCCGTGCGCCGTGCGCGGCGGGCCGAGGCGCAACTCGCGGGCGAACTCGCACATCGCGAGGCTGAGCTCGACGTCGTTGCGCGCGAGCTTGCGCGCACGCGCGACGGACGTGAAACGCGCTTCCGCTACGACGACATCGTCGGGCGCAGCGAGGCGATGCAGCGCACGCTGCGCCTGGTGGATCGGGTGGCATCGTCGGACGTGCCGGTGCTGTTGATGGGCGAGTCCGGCAGCGGCAAGGAGCTCGTGGCGCGCGCGATTCACAGGAACGGCGCGCGCGGTCAGGCGCCCTTCGTGGCCGAGAATTGCGGGGCGATCCCCGAGCCGCTGCTGGAGTCCGCGCTGTTCGGGCACGTGCGCGGCGCTTTCACGGGCGCCGACCGTCCGCGCGCGGGGCTCTTCGAAGTGGCCGACCACGGCACGCTCCTGCTCGATGAAATTGGCGAAATGAGCCTTGGAATGCAGGCCAAGCTGCTGCGCGCACTTCAAGACGGGGAGATTCGGCCAGTCGGCGGGGAACGCTCGCGGCATGTCGACGTTCGGGTCATCGGTGCTACGCATCGAGACCTTTTGGCGATGGTCGCCGCGGGAAAGTTCCGCGAAGACCTGTACTATCGATTGAACGTGATAAGCGTGAAGATCCCCAGCCTGCGCGAGCGCAGCGGCGACGTGCCGTTGCTCGTGAAGCATTTCTTGGGCCTTCACGCCGGCACCCGCAAAATCGCCATCACCAAGTCCGCGATCGACATGCTGTCCGCCTATGCTTGGCCCGGTAACGTACGCCAGCTCGAGAACGAGGTGCGGCGTGCGCTCGTGCTTGCCGACGACAGCATCGGCCCCGAGCATCTGAGCCCGCAGGTCACCGCGCGCGGTGAAGCTCGCAGCGTGGACGAGCTAAACCTGCGCCAACGCGTCGACGCATTGGAGGTAGAGCTCGTGCGCATCGCCCTCGGGCGCACGGACGGCAACCAGACGCGCGCGGCGGAGCTCCTCGGTGTCTCGCGCTTCGGCCTACAGAAGATGATGAAACGCCTCGAAATTTCACTCGGACCGGGTCACGCCTGACGTATGGAGCGACGAAGCTGTGATCCGGTGCTCAAGTGGGCAGGTGGCAAGCGTCAGCTCTTGCCCAAGATCCTGGAGCGGCTTCCAGCGCGCATTCCTACTTATTTCGAGCCGTTCGTCGGGGGCGGAGCCGTGTTCTTCGCCCTTGCCCACGAAAAACGCTTCGAAAAGGCGGTGCTCGCCGATCAGAACCCGGATCTGATCGACGTATACTTGGCGTTGAAGAGTGACGTTGAAGCGGTCATCGACAAGCTGCGCTTCCATCGGAAGAAGCACTCCGAGGAGTATTACTACCAAGTGCGCGCCATGCGTCGCCCCGCCTCGCTCGTGGGTCGAGCGTCGCGCATGATTTACCTCAACAAGACTGGCTTCAACGGACTTTATCGGGTCAATCAGAGCGGCGAATTCAACGTACCCTTCGGGCGCTACGAGAAGCCCCGCATCTTGGACGAAGAGCGGCTGCGCGCCGCCGCCCTCGCGCTCGAGCACGTCGACGTGCAGCTCGGCGACTTCGAGACCGTCTGCAAACAGGCCAAGAAGGGGGACGCGGTTTACCTCGACCCGCCCTACCTACCCGTCTCGGCGACGGCCCATTTCGCGCAGTACCACGCCGTACGCTTTGCGCTCGAAGAGCACGAGCGCTTGGCGCGCGTATTTTCCGAACTCGGCAAGCGGGGTGTGCACGCGTTGCTCTCGAACTCCGACACGCCCGACACTCGGCGTCTGTTCAAGTCGCACCACGTCGAGAACGTGAAGGCTCGCCGCTCGATCAATTCGAACACTTCGCGTCGCGGACCGATCGGCGAGATCCTGGTCTCCTCTTAGTCCCGTGCTCGCCGGGTCGGGCGCTCGGAACGCCTACTCGGCGGCGTTGCGGCCGCGCTCGCGGCTGAGGATGTCGAGGGCGGCGACGCGGTACGCTTCGGCGTAGCTCGGGAAATTGAAGACGGCGTCGATGAAGGCGTCGTAACGCATGCCGCCGAGCATGGCCATCTGTCCGACGTGCACGAGTTCGGTAGCGGTTTCGCCGATCGCGTGCACGCCGAGTAGGCGGCCGCTCTGCGGGCTGCACACGATCTTCAAGAAGCCGTCGTCGGCGCCAGCGATTTGGCCGCGAACGAGCTCACCGAAGCTGGCCCGTCCGACCAGCGCCTCCCCGTATTTCTTGTTCGCTTCGGCCTCGGTGACGCCGATGCTGGCAAGCTCGGGGATGGTGTAAATCCCGATCGGCGCGGCGTCGCGTCCCGCTCGAAGGGGGATGCCGAGCGCGTGGCACACCGCACGCCGACCTTGGTCCATGGCCGTCGAGGCCAGCGCGGGCGGCCCTGCGACGTCGCCGACCGCATAGATGTGGGGCACGCTGGTGCGAAAGTTCGCGTCGACGCTGACGAAGCCGACGCGGCTCACTTCGATGCCCGCAACCTCGAGTCCGAGCCCAGACACCGACGCGCTGCGACCCAGTGCACAGAGCAGCTTTTCTGCGTGAACTCGCTGCGTGGCGTCGAGTGCCACCTCGACCTCATGCCCGTTGAAGCTCACGCTCTCGAAGCTCTGTTCCCCGAGAAACGTGTGGCCCGCCGCTTCGAAGCCGGACACGAAGCGCGCGCCGAGCTCCGCGTCGAGGAAGTCGAGCGGGGCCTGCCCGCGGTCAATCAGCGTGACGCGCGTGCCGAGCGCAGCGAACACCGAAGCGTACTCGCAGGCAATGGCCCCGGAACCCAGCACGATGAGCGAGGCCGGCACGTGAGAGAGCGACAGAATCGAGTCGCTGTCGAGAATGTGCTCGTGGTCGACGGGGACCGAGCTCGGCGTGCGTGGATGGGAGCCGGTGGCTATCACGAACCAGCGCGCTGAGACGCGCTCGCGCGAGCCGTCGGCGCGGCGCACCTCAATCTCGTCCTTCGACAAGAAGTGAGCGACGCCTTGCCAGACGCTGACGCCATTGGTGGAGAGATGGGTCTGTGCGTACTGTTCGTGCACATCGAGCACGTGCTCGCGGCGGCGCATCAGACTGCCGAGCGTTGGGCGAGCGGGCAGCGTGATATCCGTCAGTTGCCCGGCCAGGCGCTTCAGGCGGTTCAGCGCGAGCGCCGTCTCGCGCAGCGTCTTGCTTGGGATTGCGCCGAAGCGCACGCAAGCACCACCCACGCTGCGCGCTCGGTCTACGAGCAGCACGCGCGACCCGGCCTTCGCTCCCTGGATCGCCGCCTTCTGCCCCGCGGGACCACCACCCAGCACGACGAGATCGAAGGCATTCGGATTCATCGCTGGTACTCCACGGTCAAACGTCTGGTCACTGAAAGTCACGGGTCTATCGATCGACCCGCGCGTGCGGACGATCCGCAAAGGCTAGCCCCTTCCGTCGACTTCTCCCACACATCATTTTGGTAGCGCGAGCCGCCGGGCGCGTGGTGTCGACGTATTGACACTTCGCTGCTCGGTGAAGTGAACCTGCGCGTTTGTGCGCGGAGCCCCGCGAGCCTCGTACTCAGGTTAGGCTGCGATGCCCGCTTCGAGTTCCGCGAACAATGGCTTCAAGATCGGTAGGCGTCGGAGCGGAGCGCAGAACTCCGTGGCCAGCCCGAGCAGGCGCTTCTCGAGCTCTTCCGCGCGGCGCCCGTGTTCCCCCACGGCTTGCTGCCGATCGGATTGCTCGCGCTCGACGTGTTCTTCGTGCTTGGCGAGCGCGGCGCGCAGCTCTTGAATTTGAAACTCGAGGTCGTCGACCTCGCCCCGGCGCTCACTCACTTTGTGCTCGGCCGCTTCCGCCCGCGCGTGAGCGATGAGCCAACCATCGACGATTTCCGCCGCCGCCCGGTAAGCTTGAGCAAGCTCCGGCTTGGGAACTTGTAGCCCCGAGCGCCCTTCCCAGATCATGATCTCCGCCATGGCCGCGCGCAGCGTGGCGCGTGGGGCATCCGCCTCCGCCTTTTGGTCCAGAGCGAAGGCGAGCGCGGCCTTGAGCTCATCGCGCGCGCGGCTCGCGTCGATGCCCAGCGCGTCCACGGCGTGACCGAAGCGCTGCCTCACCTCGCGGCCGCTCGATTCGATCGATTCGAGAGAGCGCTGCTGCTCGACGGCGCGAGTTCGGAGCTCTCCGACTTGCTGTACGAGGTGTTTGATCTCCTCGAGCAGCCCGCTGAGCCGTGGTTCGCCGTCCGGGTGCGCCGCGCGCAGCATGCGGTCGAATACGGGGACCCGACGCACCCACTGATCGATGGCGGCCGGAGGCAGCGTCTTTGCAGGTCCGCGTGAGGCGACGTCGTCTTCGCCAAGCTCGGGCGGCAACCGCACTTTCAGGGTATTGGCGATGGCGGTCAGATCGGCCCGCACGCGGTGCGCATCGACCGGCCGATCCTTCGGATCCTTCTCGAGCAGCTCCATCACCAGCCGCTCGAGCGGCTCCGGGATCCCGCTGACGAGATCACGCAGCGGGCGCGGCTGCTCCTTCAAGTGCTTGAGGAAGTAGCTGGTGACGTCATTGGCTTCGAACGGCAGCTGGCCAGCCAGCATTTCGTAGAGGATCACTCCGAACGCATAGAGATCAGCGCTCGGCCCGGCGTCGATCGACGTGATGCGCTCGGGCGCCATGTACTGCGGCGTGCCGAAGACCTCGCCCGCGCCGGTCAGGCGGACGTCTTGCATCGAGCGTGCGATGCCGAAGTCGAGGATCTTCACCAAGTCGTCGCCGTCGACATCCTTGGCGATGAAGATGTTCTCGGGCTTCAAGTCGCGGTGAATGACCTCCAGATCGTGGGCTCGCGCGAGGGCGCGCGCGATCTGAATGGCGATTGGCAAGGTACGAGGCACCGGGACGCGCCCGGCGTCGAGCAAGTCCGCGATGGTCTCACCGCGTAGTAGCTCCATCACCAGGTAAACGAGGCCGTCGGGCGACTCACCCTGGTCGAAGATTTCGATGATGTTCGGGTGGGCGAGCTTTTGCGCGGCCTTGGCCTCACGCCGGAAGCGTTCGCGAATGACCTCGTTCTTCGCGAAGTTCGGATTCATGATCTTGATGGCACAAGGCCGGTCGACGAGCTTGTGGTGCGCGGCGTAGACGGTTGCCATCCCGCCCTCGCCGATCACGTTTTCTACGAGGTAGCGCCCAGCGATCGTCGTGCCGATGCGTGGATCGAGAATGACCTCCAACGCGCGCCCACAGAGGAAGCATGCCGCGCTGTCGTTCGGGTAGTTGAGCTTGCAGTGGGCGCAGGCTTTCATCCCAGGTGAATCCTTGCTGAGCCGCTGCGCGGTTTCCATAGTGAAGCTTCGATCCACATCATTTCGGGACGATCGGCGGGGCTGCCTGCGCGCTTTGCCTGTAGCCCGTCGACCCCAGGCGCGACGAGGTGCTGGGAACCGAGCACCGACTCATGCTAGAGCGAAGCGGTTGCAGAGCCGAAAACCACTGCGGATCGAGGTCCCCAAGGAGGAGAGCCTCAAATTGGGGCGAGTGGGCCTGATAGCCGTTGTCGGCTTCGGCATAGGTATTCTTTGGCCTCGCCTGGCGGGCGTTCGGCTGGTGCCCAGCGTGCCCGCCGAGAAAACGGACACGGCCGGGGCTGAAGTCGCCCCCGATGCGGGGGCTGCCTCCGCTGCAGCGGAGGTCGCAGCGCCCGGGCCGACTGCGGTCGCAGCGGCTCCGGGCCCCTCGGCGGCGCCGCCACCAACCGAGCGTTTCATGGTCGCCGCCGGAGAGGTTGCGAGCTGTCGCGATGGCAAGAAGCGGCAGGAGAGCTGCGACCCGATCGACTTCGACGGCGTGGCGCGCGGTCGTATCGCTACGCTCGAGGCGTGTGACGCCGCCCAGCGGGCGGAGGGTGTCCTCTCGTTGGGCTTCGAGCTCGACTTCGAGAAGGATCGCGTGATCGGCCTGCAGAGCGGCAAGCGCAGCTCGCTGCCACAAGACGACGTCGACGCCCTGTTGACCTGCTTGAAGCAGACCTTGGGTGAGGTGTCGCTCTCTGGCATTCATCACCAGCACGACCGCTACACGATTTATTATCGCATTGAGTTTCGCGGCACGGGTGAGAAGAAGTCAGCGCTCGAGCCGACCGCCGACGCCGCGCCAGCGAGTGGCAAGGCTACCGTTGCATGGGACGTCGCGCTGGTGCGCGGCAAGCCGGCTCAAGACTCCGACGTCGTCGCGCGTGTCCTGCAGGGGACGCGCGTGAGCGTGACGGCGCGCAGCGGCGACTGGTATCGCATCAAATACGATGCGAAGGGCAGCGAGGGCTGGGTGTTCCGAACCGCGATCGGCATGTGAGCCCCAGCGCGCTCAGTACGGCTTCTGGCCGGTGTAGTTGCCGGGCGGCGAGTAGTTGCAGACGACGATGTACCAGTTCGGAAAGCCCGTGAACGGCGAGCCCGTCGAGCAGGCTTTGATGCCGCAGCCGAGCGAGACCGACGTGCGCCACACGACCTGCGTGTAATGGCCGCAGGTGCCGTTGCACGAGTTCGTGCTGTAAGTGTAGTTGGCGGATTCGGAGACCCAGTCCGATACGACGGATTGCGGCGTGGGCGGTCCGCCTCCTGCGCTCGCGTACAGGTTCTGGCCGTAGCCTTGAGTGTTGTGCGAGAAGTTACACTGATCGGCCCAGCTCTGCGCAGCCGCAGCGACCGTCGCGTCCCAGCTCATTGCGGGCAGCGGCGTGGTCGGCGCTGGGGTCACCGCGGCGCGTGCCGCATTGTGAGCGGCCGTCATCCCACAGAGTTGGGTGTTTACTTCCGGGCAGGTGCTGCTGGCGCCGCCCGCGCCTGCGCTTCCTCCGTTCGCGGCGCCTGCGCTCGCGCCACCGCTGCCACGCCCGCCCGCGCCTGTCCCA
>JAEUAF010000329.1 GCA_019695485.1 Sorangium sp. | reverse complement strand
ACAGCAGGACGAAGGCAGAAAGATGTCGGCGCATAAATAGGAGGAAGCCTCGTGAGCTCCGGCAATCATACGGACTCCTCGAGGCCGAGGTCGACTCTAAAGGTATTCGAGAATGAACGGCAGCGGGTTGCCCTGGGCATCGTCGCCATGGAACCCCCGTTTTGGCGGCGTGCAGGCCTGCGTGCAGGCCGGCGGCGCTATCGAGCTCAGCGCGCAGGGCGGCGAGCCCGGAACGGTTTCGTCATCCAGGCAAACGCGGAGCGGAGCACTGATGCCAATATTGCCCGCGGTGTCGATCGCCTCTGCAACCAAGCACACCCAGCCATCCGCGCCCACTCCGTCTTTGGTCACGGACGCCACGTCCCATTGCTCGCCGGTGCAACTCAAGGAATCCGCAGCGCCGACCGAGCCGGCATAAATCGCGGCGTCGTTGCTCGATTGATTGCGCTGGGTGCCGTAGTTCTGGCGGATCACATAGGTCAGCTCTGACACATGTCCGGCGCAGAGTTTCGGCGGAACCATCGTCTGCGGCTTGCACGTATATTGCGACGGCACGGCCGGCGGAGAGGTTAAATCCGGAGGGTTGTTGTCAGGGGCTCCCGTCGAAGGCACCGGCAACAAGTCGAGCGATGGCAGGAGCTTGACCTCTGGCACCACGGCGTCACACGCGCCGTCCCCGTTCGTGTCCAAGATGATCGGTTGGCTCGAGTCCGGCTGGAGATAAAGCTTCACGTGCGCCTTATCGATTCCGGAATAGTAGAGGTTATCTTGGCTTGGGACACCGTTCGTGAAGTCCCAGCCAAAGGCCCTGAAACGCATGAAGCGACCGCCTACGCTCGCGTCCGGCATGGTGTCGCCGAGCGGGTCGAACACAATGGAACAGTAGGTTTCCTTGCCGTCGGTCGAGTGCGTGATCGCGCGCATATTGAACGGTGTCAGCGTTACGAACGGTGCAGCGTTATCCAAGTATAGGAACATTTGCGCGCTCGCGGGTCCGTTCCCAGCCAGATCCGAAGCGCGCACGACGACGGTCACCTGGGACACCGAGCCGTCGAACTTGGTGCTGTCGAAGGCAAACGTGAAGGTGCCGTTCGCCATCATCGTCCAAGCCGGGTCCTTGGGATCGTACACGTATTCAGTAGTGCCGAGCGTGACCACGAGGTTACTGAGATCGACGCCTGAGCCGCCCTTCTCATCGATGGCCGTGAAGGTCAGCTGCACCTGCCCGCCCAGCAGGCTATTTGACGCGGGGCTCTTGATGGTGACGACGGGACTGCTGCCATCCAGCAATATCGTGTAAGCCTTGGTCTGCGTCGCGCTCACGGGGGTGCGGCTATCCGTGGCGTCGATCGCGACCGAAATGGTTCCGGTGAGGCCGGCCGGAAATTGCGAGGTGTCCGAAAAATCGACCTCTGCGGAGTACACGCCCGGGCGCTTGGGATCTTCGCTGATGTCGATCGCCACGCCGTTCGCGGTCAAGGTTACCGTCGTGACATCCGCGCCCGGGTCGGTATCGGTGAGCGGAGCCGGCGCCACCGCGAACTCGAAATGCACGACGCTAGCGCGTGGGTAGGCTGAATCGGGCGCCGGGCTCGTAACGGTGATGGTTGGCCCATGATCGAGAAAGGTCGCAATGGTCTTGGTGGCGGGGTGTTGGCGCGCCGTGTCGGAGGCGCTGCAACGAAACCGGATCACGCCCGCTGGGACGGTGGTGAGTACGAAATTGGCTTTGTACTGATTGGAGCCCAGCGCGGCGCCCGCGACCTCGCGCACGACGGTCCCACTCATGTCGAGGAGCGCGATTTTAATGGTCGAGACGTCGACGACGACGGCGCCGCGCGCGGTCGACGGCGTGACCTTGCACACCACGTCGACCGAGCCAACACCGGCCGAGTCAACGACGAGCACATCGCCCGTCGCCGGATCGGAGACCGCGCGCGGACTCGTGATCTCGATCACTGGCGCCAAGGCGTCCGCGGTGGGGCCGGCTCCCCCGCTCGTGCCGCCGCTGCTTTTGCCGGCGTTCCCTGCTCCGCCTTTCGCAGTCTGACTCGAGCCGCCCAGGCCATCGGCGGGCCCGAAGGTCTTCCGATCCGCGCTGCACGCGCAAAGGAACGCGATCAAACCGAGCACCCAGCACCAGCGCATATTTACTGCACTCCTCGACGCGGAGGCTAACGCATGTGCAGAGCTCGAGCCAGCCTCGCCGCGAGCCGACCCCGCGCTGCGAGGCCGTGCCGCCGCGGGGTCAGCCTGGCACGTGGAAAAAAGCCTGGTCGCCGGGCTTCGGATCCGGTTCGGACGTAACTGGGCCGGTCATGTGCAGCCCGAGAAACCGTCCGCCGTTGGTCAGCACGAAGGCGCGGTTTCCGAAGACCGCGGGCGCCATCGAAACGCCGCCAGCGACATGGAGTCCGTCGATGAGCTCACCGCCGAGCGGCGAAACTAGGAAGATCCCCAGCTGGCTGGCGGAGATCAACAAGGCGCCCTGCATGGGCACCGGCACGGAAACTCCGCCGTGCGGCAAGCGTCGACGCCAGCGCTCCTTGCCCGTCTCTGGGTCAAGACCAATCAGACCGCCGATCCCGGAGGAGGCGATCAGCAGCTTCTCAGGGGCGCTTTCGGGGGTACCAGGTGGCGTCGGGCGCGCGCGCTCGTTCCAGAGGTAGAGGTCACTCACGCCGATGGCCCCCGGATTGCTCCAGACCTGAGCGCCGGTTTCGGCGTCGAGCGCGAATACGCCGCCCGCGTAGCTTGCCACGTAGACCACCGCACCGGCGTCGATTTGATCGGGGACTGGCGTGGTGTCGACATCGAGCTGCTGGGGAAGCTCACCCAGCGTTTGCTCTGCTTCGGCGGACAAATCGACGGGTTGCCAGCGCTCGGCACCGCTCTTGGCATCGAACGCGAGCACCGTCCCGTCACTGAAGCCCGTGTAGATCTTGTCGCGAAAGAACGCTGGGCCAGCGTATCCGGCTACTTCCATACCCATCGCGGGGGCTCGGTGCTGATGCCAAACCAGGCGGCCCGTTTCGGGATCGAGCGCCATCAGCGTGTCGTTCGCGTTCGTGACGTAGAGGAGCCCGCCAACCATGATCGGTTGACGCGAAATCTCCGAGTTGCTCATGAAGCGCCAGCGCAGATTGCCGTTCTTGGCGTCGACCCGGTACAGCGCGCCGTCGTTGGAGCCGAAGTAGACGGTGTCTGCGTTGGGATCGTAGAGCGGCCGGCACTGCACGAACCCCAAGGTTTCGAAGCGCCAGAGTTGCGTGCCATCCTCGGCGCGGAATGCGTAGAGCCCGCGGTCGCTCGAGCCGAGGAAGACGCGGCGCCCACGGACGTCGAGCTCCGCCTGCCCGCGTTCGTACGGCTCACCGGAGTGACGCGCTTGGACCACCGCTGATTCGGCGTACACCACTTCGAGGCTTCCCGAGGGGCGCTTCATCCAGAGTGGCAGTTCGGGATTGGCACCGCTGAGCGCGGTGCAACCACTCAGCCCGAGCCAGAGGCTCCCCAAGAGCGTGAGGATCGTTGTCGAGGATCGTCTCATGGCGCACTACCGGCCGGTTCGGGGCTCGGCACGGGAGCACCGGGTGCGGCCGGGCCGCCAGACTTTGACATCTTCTTCAGCAATTCCTGGAGCCGTTTGGAGTCAATCTTGCCGCCCGGCCCCGAGAGCTCGCTCTGGAGGCGTTGCAGCTGCTCGGCGTCGAGTCCTCCCGCCGGCTTCTTGGGCACCGCGGAGGGGTCGATGGCGCCGAGCAACTCGCGCACCTGGCTCTCCAAGAAGCCCTTCGGCGCTCCGCCCATCTCCAGGCCCTTCTTCGAGTCGTCGTCGGCCTTGGTGAGGCTCTTGAGTGCCTTTTCGAGCAGCGGCTTGGCCTCGGCGCGCTTGCCCTGGCCGAACAGTAGGCGCGCCTGCTGGTACTCAGCCAGTGCCTTGAAGCCAGGCACATCAGCGTTCTCGAGCTCACGGAACGCGGCCAGAGCTGCCTCGACATTGCCGTCGGCTTCGAGACTCAGCCCAATTCCCTCGAATGCTCGTCCGCGCGCGTCCGGATCCTTCTTGGCGAGCACGCTGCTCTTCACCTTCTCGTACTCGGCCTTGGCATCCTTGTACTTGCCCTGGTCGAACAGGATCCCTGCGAGGCCGAGCGACGCCAGCGCAGAAGTGGTCGAGGAGCCGGCCAGCTGCACCTTGCGATACTCCTCGGCCGCCGCCTTCAAACGAGCTTCCTCCGTTGCGAATACCGGACGCGTGTCGAGTAGACCTGTGTAGCGGTCGGGCGTCGCATCGCCGCTGTCGCCGACCCGCGCGCGTTCGGCTTGCGTGGCGAGGGCTAGTTCATCCGTCGCCCGGGCCACGTTGATCCCACGACGGTAGCTATAGATTTGATAGCCAATGCCGCCCACGACGGCGGCCAAGATCACGTACTGGATCACATTGAAGTTCTGACGCAGCCAGGTGCTGACGGCGTGGGTCGTACGTGCCATCGCATCGTCGACAATCTCGCTCGTGTCGAGGTTGCGAGCGGGGGCCGCCCGGCGCACTTCAGCGCTGCGCTTGGCGCGACGCTTGGCCGCCGCTTCCTCACGAATTCGCCGATTTCGGTCTTTGATCTCCTGAGGATCGGCGGCCTTGCTGCGCTTTTCTGGAGCTGCCTCGGCAGGATCGCGCTCCAGGGCGTCTTCAGCGGCGGTTTTGGGCTCAGCGTCGTCGGTAGGGTCAGCCACGGGGCGCGTCTATACCACAGAACTACGTACCGCCCGCGCGTCGCCCGGGGGCGTTTCCGGCTGCTAGATCGGGCGCCCCTGGCTACTCAGGCGCCGATCACCGGCCCCAAGGCGGATCGGGTTGACGGCGTCTAGCGGCCGCTCTCCTCATTCCCCGGGGGATTCAGGGCTCCAGGGCTTGGGCGGGGGGGGCGGCAGCTCATCGGCGAGCGGCACCAACGCCGCCCCTTCGAGCTCGATGTTCCGACTCGTGAACAGGATGAGCTCGGTGCTGGTGCCGGGCCGCACCCCGACGCGTTCGGACAGCGTGCCGAAGACCTCGTGGGCACGACCATCGCATGGCAGCGAGAGGCGCAGCGCCCGGCTCTCATCGAGAGCTGGCACGCCGTGCTCGGGCAGCGCTTTGCCCGCGCGGTCGAAGCGCAACAAGTGAGCAGAGCTGCTCAGCATGATCGTTCCCGGCTCGGGCCCTGCCGGACAAGCGGCGCGAACGATCGCGCGGACCCCCTGCCCGTTTCCCCCCTTCGGGACCACCACGCGAAGGCGCGTCCCGAGCTCGCTACGGCTGCGCAGGCGCGGCAAGTCGTGTTCGCTCGGCCCGCCCACGTGAACCAGGATGTGTGCCTCGTTCGCGACTCGCACGCCGTCGGCGAGTGGGTCCGGCACGCCCAGGAATCGCGTTAGCGGCTGAGCCAACTCTTCGCGCGCCCCTAGTGCAACGAGTGCCTGAGCGAGCTCTGCCCGCGCGGTCTGGGACCGCTCGT
>JAEUAF010000757.1 GCA_019695485.1 Sorangium sp. | reverse complement strand
GTAGCGTGGCCATTCATGGCCTCGTCGACGCAGTTGTCCACCACTTCCCAGACGAGGTGGTGCAGCCCGGCCGACCCCACGCCGCCGATGTACATACCGGGGCGTTTGCGGACCGGCTCGAGGCCCTCGAGGACCGTGATGTCTTTGGCTGTGTAGGTATTGGGCATCGTGCGAAACCTGCGTTAGGAGCTCGACGGCCCTTCGAAGGGGGGCGGTGCGGGAGGGGTTTCGATGATCCGTCGCACGAGCGTGCCGCGCTTCATGACTTCGCGGCCCTTGCCGCCGCGCGCCGAGCGTTCGGCCTTCGACGGAGCGATCTTCTGCTGACCGCCGAGCGAGGTCTCGACGATCAGCGGGTCGTCGTCACTCTTGGCGACCTTGAACGCGATCAGCGCGTCGCCCGCCTCGAGCTTCACGAGCAGCACGCCCTTGCCGGCACCGGACAAGTAGCTGACCTCGCCGACACCGGTGAGGAGGGCGCGCCGATCCTTGGTAGCGGCGATCAGGGTTTCCTTGCCGCTTGCTAGATCGACGCCGACGACCTCGACGCCCTCGGCGAGTTTGGCGAAGCGACGACCCGCGCGCGTGCTCGGCTCGATGAAGGCGGAGAGCCCGAACGCGAGCGCGAAGCCGTCACTGGTGGCAGCCACGGCGTAGGTCTTGGGCTTGCCCTCCTTGGGTTCGGAAAGACTCTTGTGCAGGCGCGGATCGAGGGAAAACATGGCCAGGATGCGCTCGCCGTCTTTCAGCTTGAAGAGCTTCTGGATTGGCTCGCCGTAGCCCGTGGTCGCCGGCACATCGATGATGCGAGTCGTATAGGCGGTGCCGAAGTTCGAGAAGAACACGATGCTCTCCTTCGTCGAACCGATCTCGCAAGCGAGCACCGCGTCGCCCTCGCGTAGGCGCGTGGTCTGCGTGTCTTTGATTTCTTTCTGACGCTTGACCCAGCCGTCGACGGTGAGAAGAACGTGGTTGTCCTCGGCGACGATCAATTCCTCGGCAGAGAACTCGACGTCGGCCGCAGCGGCGTGAATCGCGGTCCTGCGCTTGCCGTCTTTGCCGAACGACGCGCCGAGCTCCTCGAGCTCTTGTCGCACGATGGCCCAGCGCCCCTTCGAGTCGCTTTCGTCGAGCAGCACGCGGATCTCCTTCGCGCGCTTGCGCTTGTCCTTGAGCTCCTTCTGGATCACCAGGATTTCGAGGCGCGCCAGGCGATAGAGCTTGAGTTCGAGGATGGCGTCGGTCTGCTCCGCGTCGAGGTCGAAGCGCTTCATGATTTGCGCTGCGGCGTCGGCCTTGCCCTCGGATTTGCGGATCAGCTTGATGATTTGGTCGAGGGCATCGAAGATCTTTTCGAAGCCTTCGAGCAGGTGGATGCGCTTGCCGAGCGACTCGAACTCGTGGCTGAGGCGCCGCGTCACCACTTCCAGCCGGAAGTGCAGGAAGTGCCAAAGGATCTGCGAGAGATCGAGGCGCTCAGGCCGGCCCACCTCGGGGTTTTCGGTGGGTACCAGGCAGGTCAGGTTGATGGCGAAGTTGTTCTGGAGCGGCGTGTGCTTGAACAGGTACGCCATGACCTTGTTCTCGTCCGCGTCCTTCTTCACCTCGAGCTCGATGCAAACGTCGTCCGCCGAGACGTCGCGCACGTCGACGAGCAGCGGCATGTTGCGGGAAACCACGACCTCGGCGATGCGCTCCACCAACGTGCTCTTGTTCACGGCATAGGGAATGCTCGTGATGTGCACGATTTTCGCGGTTTTCGTGGTGTCCGCGAGCTTCCACGTCCCGCGTACCTTGAGCGTGCCTTGCCCGGTCTCGTAAGCTTCTTTGATTTCTTCGGGCGTCGAAACGATCTGCCCGCCGGTCGGGAAATCGGGGCCCTTCACGGTGCGGCAGAGCTCGCGCGAGGTGAGCTGCTTGCCCTCGAGCAAGGCGTCGAGCAGGCGGATCGATGCCTGCAGCACCTCTTCGGGATTGTGCGGCGGGATGTTGGTGGCCATGCCGACCGCGATGCCGGTGGTGCCGTTGACCAACAGATTGGGCAGCCGCGCCGGTAACACTACCGGCTCGACTTTGGTGCCGTCGTAGTTCGGGCGGAACGGGACGGTGTCCTGGTCGAGCTCGTCGAGTAACCGGATCGCGACCGGCGCCAGACGGCACTCGGTGTAACGCATGGCGGCGGCTGGATCGCCGTCGAGCGAGCCAAAATTGCCAGAACCGTCGACGAGGGTCGCTCGCATGGCAAAGGGCTGCGCCATGCGCACGAGGGCGTCGTAAATCGCTGCATCGCCGTGCGGGTGATAGTTACCCATCACGTCGCCCACGACTTTTGCGCACTTTCTGTGTTTGGAGTCAGCGCGGATGCCCTGGTCCCACATCGTGTAGAGGATGCGGCGCTGGACCGGCTTGAGGCCGTCCCGAACGTCAGGCAGCGCACGCGCCGTGATGACGCTGAGCGCGTAGTTCAGGTAGCGGCTCTGCGCGATTTCATGCAGCGCCGCGTTTTCTTCGCGCCCAGACGTATCGGGCGGACCGCCGTCACCGCCCTTTTTGCGGCGAGGCGTCCCACCGGTGGGTTCGTCCGAATCGGTGCTCTTCGTGCGTCGTGTGGCCAAGCTTGCGAGACTCCCCGGCGCGGCAGAGGCCGACGTCGGCCGCGATTCGCTACCGTCTTTTGGCGAGCGAAGTCAACCGCTGCCCTTTTGCCCGCCGGGCCGGCGCACCCCGGCGCGGCGTGGTTGGCAGGCGCGTTCGGGGCCTGGCGACGTCCGGTCCGGTGAGCGTCTCGCCGGCCGACCGTTGGCAATCGCGCTCGGGCAGGTGCGGCGTCATTAAGTCGGGTAGTTACAGTGGGTTAGCCAATTCGCCGACGCAAACGCGCTCGCCGACGGTTGCCTCGGCGATGGCGCAGGCCAGGTTCGGCGCGGCGCAGCTCCCGTTCACGCAGGCGCGCGTGCGAAACGAGACCTTTGTGGTCCCGCAACGGCAATCCACGGGCCGACACACGCTGTCGTGCTGGCAAAGCGAGCCGGCCGGAGCGCCCGTGCGGGGCGAGGGAGGCGCCGCGCCGCAGCCGAGGTGTTCCAGCTCGACGCTCGCGAACAGGTCTTCTCCGTCCCGTCGCAGTGGGCGGGAGCCACTCCGGACGATCCCCTGCTCGCGACACGGCGCGACGCAGGCGAGATACGCTGCGCGTTCGCTGTCGCATCCGCTGACACCGAAGCCGTGCTCGAGCGCCGCGCTGGTCGAAGAAGCCAGCCCACAGTCGAGCTTGGCCGTACTCACGCACGCAAGGAAGGCACGTTCGGTGCGCGTGCAGCCAGCCAGGCCGGCGGCGTCGCTCCGTGCACGACAGCCCTCGCTGCACTCGCGGGCCGCGGGGCCCGCCGCCTGAGTTCCAAGGCAGCCCTGACCGATGAGGCTCGCGCAGGCGGCGGCACAGACGGCCGTCGCCTCCGGCTCCGGCATCCTTCGTGCTCGCTGCCGACAAGCGGCGCTCGCGATGATGAGCACGAGCCCCAAGTAGACCGAGCTGCCAAAAAGGGGCCGCGCGCCCGCCGTCGTCCCCTCTTTGGTCTCAGGAAGGAGTGCCACTCTTGCCGCGCTTCCGCTCACTCTCACGCTCACGGCGGGTGCGCCACTAAGCGCGATACTCGTCGACTTCGATGCCGTAGCGCTTCATCCAGCGGTGCACCTGCATGCGGGCCTTACCGAGCCGACGGCCCACGGCGGCGACATTGCCATGATTGGCCACGAGCAGTGCGCGAAGTTCCTCTTCCGACGGAGCTACGCCCTCGCTCTCGAGTTCAGGGCTCGGCACCCCGCTTGGTGAGGCGGCGCCCAACGGCCGACCATAGTCCGTGAGACACTCGCGAATCGCGTCTGGCAAGAGCTCGACCTCGAGGTTTGGTGAACGGCAGAGCGCGACCGCGCGCTTGATGGCGGCTTCGAGTTCGCGCACGTTGTAAGGAAAATCGTGGTGCAAGAGCGCCACCATGAACGGCACGCTAAACCCGAGATCGGGCCGTCCCGAGCGCGCCAAGAACGCCCGCGTGAGCGCGTAGATGTCTTCCTTTCGCTCGTGGAGCGGCGGTAGCCTTACCTGGTATTCATTGAGGCGCGCGAAGAGATCTTCGCGAAAGCGGCCATCGTGTTGCAGTCGTCCGAGGTCGCGATGCGTGGCGCAGATGAAGCGCACGTCGATGTGCTCGCTCTGGGTGGCGCCGAGCGGCAGCACTTCTCTGGACTGAATGACACGCAAGAGCTTGGCTTGGGCGTCGAGCGGCATATCGCCAATCTCGTCGAGCAAGAGCGTGCCGTGGTGGGCCGCGCGAATGATGCCAGGCTTGTCCCGCTCCGCGCCGGAGAAGGCGCCGCGCTTGTAACCAAATAGCTCGCTTTCCAAGAGATTGGCGGGGATCGCCGCGCAATTGACGGCGCAGAACGCGCCCGCGCGCCGGCTCAAGCGATGCAGTTCACTCGCCACCACCTCTTTGCCCGTGCCGCTCGGGCCGAGCAGCATCACGCTGAGCTCGGCCGCAGCAATGCGCTCGAGGTCGGCGACGATGCGATCCATTTGAAAGCCGCCCACCAAGTGGGATGCCTCGCGGGCGCGGCGCGAGCCGCCTCTAACGACGCTGCCGTCGATGCGATAGAGCGCGTACTCCTCGGCGTTCTGGTCGACGAACTTGAATAGCGCGTCGCCGATGCGCACCTCGTCGAAGGCTTCGAGCCGATCGCTGTGCACGCGACGCCCATTGACGAGTACGCCATTTCGGCTTTGCAAGTCCTGAATGACGAAGCCGCCGCCTTCCCAGCGCAGCTCGGCGTGCACCCGCGACACCGCGCTGACCGGCAACACCAGGTCCGCCGGCGGCTCGCGTCCGATCCCGAGCCGCTCACGAGTCAGCGGAAAGGCGGCCGGCAGCTCAGCAAAACGCTCGGCGTATAACAGCACGAGTCCGGGCAGTGGACTCCCGTTCCTGCCAGGCGAGGAAGAGCCGGCAAATTCCTGCATGGCGCCGGTCGTCGTACTCACGCCCTCAGCCTAGCAAAAGAAGGCCGCGAAAGCCTGGTCCCGCGCTATACCTGACCGATGTCGAGCTCCAGCGAGGAACCGAAGCCCCGGCTTCGGATCGCGGCCCTTCAGCTCTCGAGTCAGGAGTCGCTGGCTCAGAACCTCGAACAAGTGGACGCGCTCGTCGCTCGCGCCGCCGCGAGCGGTGCCGAGCTCGTGGTATTGCCTGAGAACTTTGCGTACATGGGGCCGGAATCCGGCAAGCGAAGCCTCGCTGAGCGCTTGGGCGACGAGGCGGCGCCGATTCAATCCGCCCTGCGGCGCCTCGCCCAACGCCATCGCTTGGGCCTCATCGCGGGGGGCTTCCCGGAGCGCAGCGCCGACGCGGATCGTCCCTACAACACCAGCGCGTACTTCACGCCGAGCGGCGAACTCGCTGCGACTTATCGCAAGATCCATCTGTTCGACGTGGACCTTGGCAAACATGGCACGCTGTGCGAGTCCGCGAACACCTCGCCCGGCAGCGAGGTGGTGACGCTGCGCTCGGGCGGCTTCGGTGTCGGTCTGTCGATTTGCTACGACCTGCGGTTTCCAGAGCTCTACCGGCGCCTGGTGGATGGCGGCGCCGAGGTGCTGACGGTGCCGGCCGCCTTCACGCTCTACACGGGCAAGGACCATTGGCATGTGCTGCTCCGCGCACGGGCTATCGAGTCCCAGTGCTATGTGGTGGCCGCCGCACAATGGGGCAAACATCCGGAAGGGCGCGCTACCTACGGGCACGCGCTAATAGCCGATCCGTGGGGCACCGTGATCGCCGAAGCCTCGGACTGCATCGGCCTCGTCTGTGCCGACATCGAGCGTTCATTCTTAAACGATGTCCGCTCGCGCGTGCCCTCACTGCAGCACCGCCGCCTCTAACCCCTTCATCCGCGGGGGCGGCGCGTGCCGCGCTCGGAAATCGGCAGCAGTCGAACGGCGGCGCCCCGCCGCCCCCGCGTGGGGGGAGGCTCGTCCGAATTCAGTTCGGACGAGGGGGGCGGCGCGTGCCGCCCCCACAAACTAGAGGTGCCGCTTCGCTATCTCGGTCCAAGTGCCCGTCGGCTCGAGCGCGATGTAGCTCTTCCAATACGGACGCGCCTTCTGCGTTTCGCCGATCTGCTCGTAGGCCATTGCCAAGTTGAAGTAAGCGTCCGAAAATTTCGGATCCGAGGCAATGGCGCCGAGAAAGAGCGGCACGCTAAGCTCAGGCTGGCCACGCTCGAGCATGACGTAGCCGAGGTTGTACTGGGCCTCTGGTTGGCGGCCGTCGATCTCGAGGGCCTTCCTGTAGAGCACCTCCGCGCCCTCGGTATCCTGCCTTCGGAAGCGAATATTCCCGAGGTTCGTGTAGGCAATGCCAAGCCACGGATCGAGCTGAACTGCCTGTTGATAGAGGCGTTCCGCGTCGTCCATCGTGCGCGGATCTTCATCGAGCTGGCTGGCGCGAAGGTAAAGCTCGTAGGCCGTGCGCGCGCGCTCTCGCCCCGCCGAGGGACGCAGCACGCGCACCACGTCTTCGCGAAGACTCTTCACTTCGAGGTCGAGCAACATCTGACCGGTCAGTGGTTCGAAGCTCCCGTCCTGGGTGCGCACCACGACCCGCTGCCCGTCTGATACGATGCGTAGCTCCTGGAGCGGCCGCGTCACCTTGGGCAAGCTGCGCTTCAACGCCTGCACCGCGCGCGTGACGTCGCGCAACCGTACCTTTTGCTCCAGCAGGGTCTTCGCTGTGCGCAGCGCGATCAGATCGGCGAAGGTGTACGCGCGCCGTCCTCGTCGTCGGCCGCTCGGCGAAACCACGCCCGCGCGATCCAAGGTGCGCAGCCGCGCTGGCTGGAAATCGAGCAATCGCGCGA
>JAEUAF010000228.1 GCA_019695485.1 Sorangium sp. | reverse complement strand
ACCGCAGCCGACGCTGTCTCGGCCGTTGGAGCGCACACTCGACGCCGCACTCGCGTCCGTGATGCCAGCCCCGTCTATCTTGCCGAGTGGGTCGCCCCCGCTTGCGAATTCGGGGAATTCGGTGGGCCCGCTGCTGCGTGACTCGGAGTTCTTCTCGGTGCGTCCTTCGGCCGCCGCCGCCGCACTTTCGGCGCACCGGGCGAGCATCGCGGCGCACGGCTCGACGCCACGCGCCACGCTGTCCCCTTCGATCGAAGTGGCATCGCTGCCTCCCGGAGCGCTCTCTCTGCCACCCGAGGCGGCGTCCCTCGCGCCGCCGCCTGCGGCGCAGGCTCCCGCTGCGGCGGAGACCCGTGAAATGTTCGCTGCGCCGCGTGACGCATCACTGAGGCCGGACGCCTCAGGGGCGCCGCGTGAGGTGGTCGCTCCGACTCAAGTCAGTCCTTCGCTGCCGGCGCCAAGCATCTCGCTGGTTCCTCGCCAGGAGCCCACTGCGGCAATCAGCCTGCCCGTACCCGCTGAGTCGCCAATCGTCAGCGCAGCGCCGCCTGCGGCCGCCGTGTCCACGCCCCCGGCTCCTGCCAGCGTCCCACTCGAAGCTCCGCAAGCAGAGCGCGCGGCGTCGAACGCAGTCGAAGACGACACGCCGACTGCGGCGGTCAACGAAGAAGGCCCCGATTCCGGCGCACAGCTCGTGGTCCGGCAGCCGCCGCCTCCGCGGGTGGTCAATAGTCCTCTCGTACGCGCTCGCGCCATCGGCTGCAGCCGCACTCCGCTTCAGGCCTGCGTCGGCGCGCCCGGGCCACGGATCTCCTACCTGCCGCCGCCGATTGCCACGCCGGGTTCGCGCGAGTCGGCGTAGCCCGCCGCGCCTTCGGGCGTGACCACAATGCAGTTCGCGTCACCCATGCGTCGAGCGAGCGGGCGCAGCTTGTGGCCGCGTTTTTCGAGCTCGCGCAGCAGATCAGCCGAAGGTTTCGGCGTGGGCTCGAAGCGCGCCTGGTCTGGCAAGAATCCGTGATGCCAACGGGGTGCCTCGACGGCCTTGTCGAGAGGCAGCTGCTCGTCCACCAGATGCACGATGAGTTGGGCGAGAGTGCTCGGAATCGTGTCGCCTCCGGGCGTGCCCAGTACGGCTATCAGCCGGCCTTCTGAGAAGACCAGCGTCGGCGCCATCGAACTCGTGGTGCGGCGCCCGGGAA
The DNA here is from genome assembly GCA_019695485.1 of Sorangium sp. GTDB lineage: Bacteria > Myxococcota_A > Polyangia > Polyangiales > Polyangiaceae > PMG-095. Next base: position 7,559 of record JAEUAF010000228.1, on the reverse strand, counting down.
GCGGCTGATTTTCCCCGCTGGTGGAGAACGATGCCACGGAGTTGTTCAGCACGATGCCGGTGCCTTCGGCCACGACTCTCGACCCGAATGAACCCGACAGCGTGGCGGTCAGACTGACGGCCGTGCCTTGGCGATCGACCACGGAGACATGGGTCGTGTGTTCGGACTCGACGGCGCTGCTCGGCAGCACCGGGTGAATCCGCCCGGATGGAGTCTTCTGGTCGAGCGCGATCGGGATCTGCAGCCAGAACGCGGGGTCGAGCCAGCGCGCCCGACGCTCGCTGTTCACGTTAGGGGCCTGGGCTTCGGGATCGACCACGCCGAAGCGACGCTCGGCCTGCGCGCGCTCTTCGGCTTCCAGCAGAAGATGGACCCGATCTACCTCGTTGGTCGGGCTTGGCGAGCGACTGAGGGCGAGCAAGGTTCCGAGCAACGCAATGCCGCCCGCCGAGGGAGGGGGCATGGTCTCAATGCTGAAGCCGCGATAGGGAATCGAGAGCGGCTCACGTTCGACGGCTCGATAGGCGGCGAGGTCAGCGGCGTCGGGCCCGTCGGGCGCGAGGGCGCGGGCAAGCCGCTCGGCGATGGCGCCGCGGTAGAACGCTTGGGAACCTTCCGTCGCCAGGCGCTCCAGGGTCCAGGCGAGCTCGCGCTGAATGAAGCGCGCCCCCTCGGGAGCCGGTTTGCCATTCTTGAGAAAGATCCGTCGCCCCGCGGGTTCCCGCGAGAGCTCCGGAGCAGCCGAGCGCACGAGGTTCGCTTCCCAACGCGGCAGGGGGTAGCCGTCCCGAGCCAGCCTGAGCGCAGGCGCCAAAAGCTCCGAGAAGGGGCGACTCCCAAATTGTTCGTGCAAGAGCGAAAGCCCCGCGACTAGGCCCGGCACGCCGATGGCGCGTCGATCGTGCGCGCCCGCCGCGATCATTCGGATGAACGCGCCACGCTCGAGATGTTGCGGTGCGGTCTCGCGAAAATCGAACGCGCGCGTCTTGTTCTCGGTTGCAGTCCGCACCAGCGCAAAGCCGCCGCCGCCCAGACTCGCCGCACTCGGATGGGTCACGGCGAGGCAGAGCACGGTTGCGATCGCCGCATCGACCGCGTTGCCGCCATGCGCAAGCACGTCGGCGCCCACCCGGGTCGCTTGTTCCTCGACGGCTACGACGATTCCAGCCGCGGAATTTACGGCATGCTCACCGCCCGCGAAGTACGTGGGCGCGGCCTGGCGGGGAAGGGCGGGCTCAGCGGTAGAGCCGCTCGCCGACGCCGGAGAGACCACCGTCGGGTTCAGTCGCGTTGCCGAGGCAGGGGCTTTTGCAGGGCCCGACGCGGGGCCGAGCTCCGCGCTCTCGGGGCGAGAAGGTGGCGGTTTCGCGCACGCCCCAAGTACGAGGGCGGCCGCAAGCAGGGTGCGCGCGGCAAACGGTTCGCGATGGCCATGCACGACGTTTAGGCCCTTCTAATGCATTCCCCTGGCACGCGCACGGTGTAATCTCGCGCCTATGCCTGGCCTCTCGATCGCCGTCGTCACCGTGAGTGACACCCGCACCCCGGACACGGACACCAGCGGTCGCCTCGTCGCGCAGTTGTTGGGCGACGCGGGGCATACCATCACGGGCCCCGAGATCGTGCGCGACGACGTCGAGCTGATTCGTCGCGCAATCGCCGCGAGCTGTGAGCTCGTCGACGTGGTCGTGCTCACGGGGGGCACCGGGCTCACGGCTCGCGATGTGACCCCCGAAGCGCTTGCTCCGCTCGTTACTAAGTCGATTCCTGGGTTTGGCGAGTTGTTTCGGTTTTTGAGCTACGCCGAGATCGGGACCTCGACGATCCAATCGCGCGCGGAGGCGGCGCTGTGTGGTCACGCGCTGGTGTTCGCCTTGCCTGGCTCCACCGCGGCGGTGCGATTGGCCGTCGAGAAGATCCTAGTGCCGCAGCTCGACGAGCGCACGAAGCCTTGCAACTTCGCCGAGCTACTGCCGCGGATCCGTGGCGTTGGTGCAGCGAAAGCTTAGCGCCAATTTCGGTTGGCGCTCAGCCGACTACCCACAAATCCGGGTCGGCTTTGGCCCATTCCGTGAGATCGCCGGCGCGCAGGCTCACCACGGGCACACCTAGCGCGCGGGCTTCGCGAATCGCTGACGGAGCGCCCTCCAATCGAGAAGCTGAGAGCAGCACGTCGGCTGCTGCGATCCAGCGCAAGGTGAGCGGCCGCGGGAGCTGCCCGACGAAGGAAACGCCAGGAAATTGGGCCTCGAGGCGCGACCGCTCGGGTCCGTCGCCCACTACCACGCAGCAGAGCTCGTCCACCAAGCATGCCGCGGCGAGCGCTTCGCCTACCCGTTTCTCAGGGATCAAGCGTGCGACCACCACGGCCAGACGCGTGGATTCGGCGATGCCGAGCTCGCCGCGCGCCTGATCGCGACTCGGTGCGCCCGAGACGTCGAGCGGCGGCGCGGATACGCTCAACATCTCGCGCGGAAGCCCGCCGCCCAACTCGTCGAGCAGCCGCGCGAGTTCGCTTGAGGCGCAGCGCAAATGCGCGCCGTCGGCGCGGAGCGCGCTGAGGACGCGGCGGGCGACTCGAGGGAAGCGCGCCAAGAGCCGGGCGTCGGAGCCATGTACCACCACTTCGAGCCGCGCCCTGCCTCGCGGCAGGTGAACGAGCCCCGGGAAGCCTACCGGAAGCAGAAAATGAGCCACGATGCGGTCGAACGGACCGTGCAGCGCGAGCGCGGCGCGCATGGCCAAGAGCCAGCGCGCGAGCCCGAGCGCACGTAGCGGGCGCTCTCGCAGCCGCGCGACGAGCCCGGGTATGCCCATAGCGCCGCCGTCCGCCAAGAAGAAGACTCGGGGATTGGTGCCACTCGTGCGCGCGCGACCCGGCGCGAAGACGCTGACCTGATAGCCCTGGCTGGCCAAGAGCTCGGCTTCTCGCGCCACGAAATGCCCGGCGGCGTCGCCTGCTTGCGCCGGGAATGAGCTCGACACCAGGGCAACGCGCTCGGCCACTGCGGGCTCAGAGTCGCGGCAGCTCGCCGAGCGCCTTCACGCCTTCGGCACCCTGCGCATCCAGCAGATCGCCGAGTGAACGCAAGTAGCGGAACGTGTAGATCCCCGCCTCGTGCCCGTCGCCCCAGGCGAAGGAGAGGGCGTAGTTACCGACCTGCTCCAGATTTCGAATCTCGAGGTTGCCGCCGACCTGGAACTTGATGGTTCCCGAGTGACCCTGGCAGCTCGCGCACGGGCAATAGCCGCGCAGAATCTCGTGGGGGAGCGCGGATCGGTGCCCGTCTGCCCAGGTAATTTCGAGCGTCGTGGCCCCGTGTGGGGCCTTCACGTGGGTGGGTTTTGTGCGCGCGTCCATGGATTTTACTGGGCTGAGATCAAGTTAGCCCTTGCGGGCGTTGTACACGAGTCGGCCACTCTTCGCGAAGTCGACGAAGACCTGCCACGCCTCATCACGCAAAATACCGTCGGTTACCACGATTCCCCTGCGTTCGAGCTCCGCGCTCCAATTCGGGTGAATCGGCCCCTCGTCGAAGCCCGTCAGTTCTTCGATCTCTGGCCCGCCACCTGCGATGACCAGCGAGCGGATGCCGGACCACGGGATGGCCCCGAAACACATGGCGCACGGCCTCCAGTTCACGACCAATTGGTGAGCGGGCAGGCCAGATGCGCCGAGATCGAAGGTTGCGAGGCGTCGCTGAGCGAGCGACAGGGCCATCACTTCTGCGTGGGCCGATGAGCAATTCGTGGGAACCACGCGGTTGACGCCGAGCGCCACGAGTCGCCCGCTCCCTTCTTCGAAGACGCCAGCTGCAAACGGCCCGCCGGTGTCTTCCTCGAAGTTGCGCCGTGCTGCACGCACCACGAAGCGCATTCGCTCTTCCAGCGAAGCGAGCGCAGTTACGTTCGCGAACTCGCCAAGCCAGGTGGGCAGATTCAATTCGAAGTGAGAGGGCAGGGGAGGCAACATCGGTTCAAGCGCGGGTGAGTGAGTCGATTAACGAGCGCTGCCTGGGAAAGCGCGCGTGAAGCTCGGCGCGGGTCGGCATTTCGAAGTCTCGAAACTCGAAGCCAGGCGCCACCGTGCAGCCGCAGAGCGCGTAGCCGTGAGTTCCTGGTTGGGGGCGCGCGGCTTGATACACACCCGCGGGGATGACGGCGAACGGACGTTCGCCGCTCGCCAAGTTCGGGCCCAAGCGGTGCGTCACCGCGCCGTCGACGTCGAGCGCATGCAGCGTTAGCGGGTCACCCGCATAGTGGTGCCACATCTCGTCGGACGTCACTCGATGCAGGGCGGAAAACTCCCCGGTCCTAAGCAAGAAGTAGATCGAGGTAGCGGCGCTGCGCGCCCCCTCATGCGCGGAGCTTTCGATAGGTCGCCCCGAGCGAAACACTTCCGCGTATGCGCCGCCCTCCGGGTGAGGCCGGAGCGAGAGCAGTCGAACGATTTCGTCAGCCGTCATGCGGGTCACGGCAGGCTTAGCATGGCGCCCCGAGCGCTCGCTCGAACTCGCCGAGCGGATCGAACAGGCTCCGCACGATGCTGCGCAGCGTGGGACTCGACACGCGCCCAGCGAGCGTCCAGCCCCAGTAGCGCCCCTCGCCCAGCACGAACCCGGAAAGCGGCGTGTAAACTAGGTCGAGCGCTGAGGGCCGCACCCCATTGCCCTCGAAGGCATATTCCCAGGTGAGGGATGCGCCAGCGGCGAACGCCAGCGCCTCCCATGGCGACGCGCCGCAACGTCGGGGACGGTAGTAAAGCTCCGACCCGAGCAGGCCGTGGCCGAACACGTTGATGGCGTAGCGATCGTGGTCCCACTCGAATGCGCGCGTGTGCGGGTCGAAGATCGGTGGCCGGGTGAAAGCGTCGCGGTAGTGGTGGTACCAGGGCGCGATGCCAATTTGCGCGAACGGGGCGGGCCAGAGGTAAGCCTCGCCCGCGCGCAGCGCCAAAAAGAGCCCTGCTGTGTGCGCGGAAGAGGGCCCGAGCCAGCGCGGCGCGGGCAGCTCGCCTTGGCCGAGGGGCAACGCTGCGCGGGCGGTCGGCGTGGGCGGCGTCGCGCTGCTTTGGCCTGGCCTGCTGTGGCTTGGCAGCGGAGCGGCATCGGCTGCCAGGTCAGCGGGGACGGCGAAGGGCATCGGGAGGCGCTTTCGGGACTACTCTATAGAGAGAGTGCCTGGCGAAGGGCCGAGAACCCGAGTGGGGTGGTAATCGGCAGGTTCGTGCGCGGCAATGTCGGTCAATGGGCCGGCTCATGGCAACTTCCTTAGTGGCGTGGGAGCTTGGGAAGGAAGCGCGCGCTGCACTGTCGGCTTGCGTTGCGGGCGGATTCATGACAAAGACCGGCTCCCTTGGCGAATCCTAGTGAAGCAGTTACGTGTCGGCCGCTCGAAGTCCAAGTTGGAGACAAGGGCATCGAGCGAGCGATCAAGCATCTTAAGCGCCGTATGGCCGCCGAAGGCATCCTTCGCGAGCTCAAGCGTCGCCGCCACTACATGAAGCCGTCAGTCAAGCGTCGCAAGAAGATGAGCGAAGCCGCTCGTCGTCGTCGCAAGCGCTTGCGTGCCGATGAGCAGCAGCGCGGCGGCGGTGGCCCGGGCGGCGCACCTAGCGGCGGGATGCTGTAGAGGATTTGGCCGTTACGCGCCTCCGCGTTTAGCGTGGGAGCGTGCCGCCACAATCTTCGTTTTCCGGAGTGCCTCGGTTTAGAACCACGGGCGGCGTTGTTGCGCCGCCTGTGGCGCCTCCGGCACGCCCCGAGTGGCCCCTTCCGTTTCGCCTGCGGCACGTTGCCGTCCTGGCGCTGCTCGGAATGGTGGGCCTGTGGACGCTGCCTCGCGCCCGTGCAGCGTGGCGGGTGCATGCGCTCGGCGCGGCGCTGGCCGACTACTCGCTGTGCATGGTCGGTCCTACGGGGCCGGATCTGATCCGCGACGATTCCGCCGCGTTCAGGCAGCTCGTGCGTCGGCGTCTGGTGACGGCGGCTCCCGATGAGGCTCCGTTTCTGCGTTGCGCGGCCGCGGCGCGGCAGATCACCGACAGCACTGAGGTCGAGCGCAGTCACGCGGCTCACGCGCAGACCTATGCGGAGTACGGCGCTCCCGAGCTTGGTAGCGAGCGGCACACGCTCGCTGAGCTTCGCGTCGATTCGAGTTACCTACTCGAATGCACGCGCGCCGCGTGGCCGTTCGTGCGTGGTGGATTTGCCCGCTTGGTGCGCCCCTCGTTGGGGGCTCGCGAGGCCGTTCACCCCGTCGCACCGGCGCATCCTAGCGTCGGGCGCGGGTTGCCGGCCGGGCGCGGCATGCCGAATAACGCCTGGCGTAGCGTGGAGAGCCTGCTGGTGTCACTCGGAAATAACGCCGGTCAGAGCTCGTATCTGAGCAGCGACTGGGGACAGACGTTTCGTCTGGTGGCGCGCGCGCCGGGAGCCGAAGAGCGCTCAGGTCGCTGCGTCGGTAAGGATCCGAGGCGTGGCTTCGTGCTGACATCTGCTGGGGACGGTGCGCTGCTCGTGAGTGCCTTTTCCGATGGGCGCAGCGGTGAAGCACAGACCGCGGTTTCGAGTGAGCATCGGCTTCAGGCTGTCGCCTGCGACGACGACGCGCTGGTCTTGGCCGCGCGCGTCGACGGCAGCAAGGACACGCGAGTCGTGTTGTGCCGCTTCGGACGCACCTGCGCGCCGCTCGTGTTGCCGTCGATCACTCCGTTTTCGCCCCTGCGCGCTGACAGCTTTGATGTAGCTCGCGTGGCTGGAGCGACGGTGGTTGCGGTCGAGTCTCGCGGTATCGTGCGTGTGATTTCCACGCGCGACGACGGTGCGAGCTGGACACCGCCGAACGTGGCGTTCGATGCCGCCGAGCAGCGGCTCGGCACCGATGTCGCGGCGCCGACGCGCTTGATCGCGTTTGGCTCACGCCTTCTTCTATATGGGGCCGCGAGCAAGAACTCTCAGAGTTATCCGTTGCTGGTATCTGACGACCAAGGCGCGAGTTTCCGTGGGATTGCCGCCGCGCCGCGCACCAGCTCCGAGGTCCTTCGCGCGTCGAGTGACCCGCGCTAAATAGTCCGAAGATTTTTGACCTGATCCTTCGGTTTCGTGTGGCACGCATGTCGTGCTCGAATTCGACAATCTGGCCAGAATTTCGCGGTATTTGTAGCCCGGCGTGAGCTCCGAACGCGATTCTTGCGGAGCGGATTGTCCCTCAGCCTGGTATTGTGACGACAAGGTGACAAGACCATGAGTCGACCTGGTCCGAGCGGTCCGAGAAAGGGAACTCGATGAGAATGTGTGCGTCGCGGCGTCCGCTGGTGGCGCCCCTACAGGGCTTGTTCGGCTTCATGCTGTCCCTTGCTGTTGGCTGCTCCAACGCTGCGAACAGCGGTCTTGGGTCGGGAGGAAGCGCGGCACCGTCTCACGGCGGTTCGGGCACGGGGGGCAGCAATAGCGGACTCGGGGGGTCCAGTTCTGGCGGTGTCACTGGCAGTGCGGGCATGACATCTTCGTCCGCCGGTGGCGTCGTTGGAGCGACTGGTGGAGCGCCAGTCGGCGGGA
>JAEUAF010000171.1 GCA_019695485.1 Sorangium sp. | reverse complement strand
CCGCGAGCGCCGGAGCGAGCTTGTGCGCCACTAGATTGAGCGGAAAATTAAAGGGCGAAATCGCCAACACTGGCCCACGCGGCACGCGCCGCGACAGGCAGAGTCGCCCTTCGAAGCCCGGCGCCTGATCGAGCGGAAGCACATCGCCGATCTGCGTGCGCACCTCTGCCGCAGCGAGGCTGAATGTCGTCGAAGCGCGCGCTACCTCAGCCCTCGCGTAGCGGATTGGCTTCCCGCTCTCGCGCGCGATGAGTGTCGCAATTTCACTCGCGCGCTCGTCGATGCCGGCGGCAATCCGCGCGAGCCAGCGTGCTCGCTCATGGGTGGGCGCGCGGCGCGTGACTTCGAACGCTCGGACGACGCTGGCGATGCCAGCCTCGACGACACTCTCAGTCGCGACGCCTACCTCGGCGACCGGAGCCCCGTCGAAGGGGCTCTGCACGACAGCGAAGTTCTCGGTATCAACGGCTTTTCCGCCGATTCGAATTTGATATCGCTGCATGATTACAGACTCACTGGTTGTGGCGAAGATGGCGGCCGCTGGCGGGCAGGTATGACCGATTCCAGGAGCCACTCGAGTTTCGGTGGACGCGCCGGCGGGCCGTCCTTTATAACTTGGTGTAGATGCGAATACTGGCAGCGCTGATGCTCGGCTACTACTTCGTGGTCGGGCACGTCGGAGCAGAGGGCGGTCGCAGCAGCACGGCACTGCTTCCCGTCGGCATGACCACCGCGGCACGCGGTGAACTCGATCGCGCGGTCGGGGCATCGTTGCCCGAGCCAGCGCTGAAGACGGCAGCGGACGCGCCCCAGCGTCGTGTCACACATGGTGGGCGCGTTATCTACATTCCCGACGGCTGCGCCTCGGTGAAGGCGCCTTTCGATTTGGTCGTTCACTTCCACGGTGCCCCCACCGCGGTCGAGCCGGCCTTCGACAAGAGCGGCATGAGTGGCGTGCTAGCGATTCTGAACCTGGGCATCGGTTCCGGGGCCTACGAAGACGCTTTCCAGGCGCCTAGCTCGTTCAATGACCTCCTCACTCGCGTGAACACCGTCGTCAACGAGATGTGCCCGGGTGCGGCCGGAATCCGCCGCATCGCACTGAGCTCGTGGAGCGCGGGCTACGGCGCCGTCTGGCACATCCTCGATCGCCAGGCCAACGCTGACCGCGTCGACGCGGTGTTGCTCTCTGACGGGCTGCACGTCGGCTTCGAGCCGGACAAGAAGCGCGAGCGCGTGGTGAACTCGGCATCCATGGCAGCGTTCACGCTCTACGCCGATCGTGCTGCGAACGGCGAGAAGTTGTTCGCTATCACGCACTCTTCGTTCTTGACGCCCTACGCGAGCACCACCGAGACGGCGAGCTTCCTCCTGCAACAGGAAAACGTCGCTCGAGTTCCGCTCAACGTGCAGGGCCCGCGCCCCAATATGGTGCAGACCTCCCGCGGCGACCGCGGTGATTTGCACGTGGCTGGCTACGCCGGCAACGACAAGCCGGACCACTGCGATCAGCTTCACGCCATCGGCGATACGCTGTTCCCGTACCTGCACGAACGCTGGACGCGCTGAGCGTCTCTCGCTGGCCGAGCCCGGCGAACTAACGCGACGACGGGACCGGGACGGGCTCGGGCGCTTCCGGCGCGCGAAAGACTCCGTTCTCGTCGGAGTCCACGAAGATCGGGTTCGAAAACGCGAAGGGCAGCACGCGCCGGCCTACGAACACCTGGCGCATCGGTTCGTCGCCTCGTGCCACCGCCACGATCCAACTGTCGAGCCGCAGATCGAGTTCCACGCGCCAGACCAAGCGCCCCCCAGGGGTTGGCTTGGCCATTGGGGGTGAGGTCGAGAACAGGCCGCCGTTGACCCAGACCTCCACCCGCGAAAGGTCGACCCAACTCGGCGCGCGCGCCTCCACTTCCAGCGTCACGCGCGATCCGGTCACGGTGTCGCCGGGACCTGAGTTGCCGTTCGCCAAGACGGAAAGAAAGATGCCGTTCGACACGCTGGCGTGCCCGTCGTTGACGGCTCGGGCGACGTCCTCGGCGCGCACACTCCCGGGCTTGTCGTCCGCCACGCGCACGTAGGTACGCGGGTATCCTGCCCAGTTGATAATCAACCGATGCGAATCCGAGTTGCCGGTCGCCGTGTAGCGTCGTCCCACGTTCAGGAGCGCGAAGTATTCACGCAGGTTCTGCTGGATTAGCTGAGGTGACTCGAGATCGTAGCCATTGACGACTTCGATGGCGTCAAACTCGAGCGACGCGCCCTCCGTCGCCGCGCTCGCAATGTCGGCGTTCAGCTCGATGCGATTGAAGTAGCCGACACCCGGCATGCGCGGATGGTTGACCTGAATCACGGCGCCCGGCGCGCGCGCGTGAACGGCGGCGAAAATCTCGACCGGAGTCACTCCGCTGTAGGGCGGCGGAGGCGCACGCAACGGGTACGGATAGGCGTTGAAATGTCCCCACGTCGTGGTCGTGATCTCGATGCCCGGTGTCGTCCCGAGTTCGTCCTTGGCGCGATGCTCGAGAATGGCCCGAGTGTAGTCCGTGATGTGGTTGTGGTCCGTCGAGACCGCATATTCGACGCCCTCTGCGAGCAGCGAGAGCACGCGGTCCGACAGGGTGACACTCGAATCTCGGGAAGGAGCCGCGTGCAAGTGAAAGTCGCAGGCGAGCCAGCCTCGAGTATCGACGCTACGCGCGAGCACGGAGTGAATCGAGGCGCCGTTCTGCGCGTCGACCTCGATATCGTGCTCCGTGAGCTCGTACTCCGAGCCGTGACTCGTCACGACGTGATAGTGCCCAGGCGGCAGCTCGAGCTCGCCAGCGCCCGCGCGCGAATAGACGACGTTCTTGGCCCCGCTACCTTGCTCGACCGGGCCAAGCTCCGGATCCTTCGTTGGCGGAATGCCGCGCAGCACCAAGCGTGCGGCGAGCGCTGCGCCGTCGGCGTCCGTGACGCTGAACTTGAGCCGTCCGGGAACCGGCGCGACGAACTTGACCACGGTGGCTTTGTTCGGGAGCACGCTGACCTCCGAGTCGTCCTCACCGCCGGGAGCGCGCAGCGCCAGCTGGTAGTCGCCGACCGCCAGCGGAAGCGTGAAGAATCCCTCGCGATCCGCGCGCACCGTGAGCGCTGGCTTGCCATCGGCGAAGCGTGCTTCGACGACGGCCCACGCCGGCGCCGGCTCGATGCGCCCCTCGACCCAACCGATCTCTTGACCGAGCGCGCGCAGCGCGACTTCGGCGGCGCGCCCCATGTCCCCTTCAACGACGATGAGCTCCCGACGATAGTCGAGCGTCGCAGAGGCTGGCACGTCTCCGACCTCAGCCAGGGTTTCCTGGCCGACTTGGCCGACGATGTCGAAAAAGAACGCCGCTTGCACTGGGCCTCGGGGAAACACCAACGCATACGAGAGACGCGCGCCTTGACGCCCGATCCACGGCACCTGGGCGCGCGAGGTCAGGCGCGGAAATCCGACGCGCGGCGCGAACGACGGCGCGCCGGGCCAACGCGTGCGCTCACCGACTTCGACACTCCGCAACACCGCCGCAGAGGCGTTGCGAACGTGGGCGACGAGTTCGATCTTCGAAGCGTTGGGCGCGGCGCGAAAATCGGTCGTCAACTCGATGCGCCCATCGCCGGTGGCCTGTTCGATCCGAAGAAATGGGAACTTGCCCTCGGTGACCAGACTCACGCCGACCATGTTGAGTTGAAGCGTCTTGCCGGCGACACGCAGGACGGGGCGCAAATCGACCAGCTCGTCGACCCGAAAATCCTTGAGCGCCAGATCCAACAGGACGCCGTGCCGTGCTTGGCGTTCGGGTCCTGGCGCGTCCCCGCCAATCACGAAGGAGAGGCGACCGTTTTGGACCAGAAAGTCACCCGCCGAGCCTTCCGCTTGCTCCGCCCCGCTGGCCAGGCCACCGGCCGGCAGCGCGGAAACGGTGACGCCGGCGGCGCGATACGGCAATTTGGGGGCCCGGGTGAGCGTACCCCGATGGCCCCCGGCGACGAGGTAAGCGGCAAGGCCGGCCGCTAGAAAGACCGTCACAGCGACGGCAAGGGGGCGACGAGTCGACACGCAGCCTTACTACAGCGGATTTCGGGCGCTATCGCAATTGAGCGGCAGTACGTGCCCCACCTCGGATCCGGGGTTAGAACGCGGGCGCCGTCTGCCCGGGCATCTCCCCGCGCGCGCCCCGGCCAGTCGGTTAACACTATGACTCCCCTCGAAGCTCAGGTTCAGCGTCGCCGCACGTTCGCCATCATCTCGCATCCTGATGCCGGCAAGACCACGCTCACCGAAAAGCTGCTGCTGTTCGGCGGCGCCATTCAGCTCGCGGGTGCGGTCAAGGCGCGGGGTGAGCAACGGCGCGCACGCTCCGATTGGATGAAGGTCGAGCGTGAGCGCGGGATCTCGGTGTCCGCTTCGGCGATGACCTTCGACTTCGAAGGCAAGACCTTCAACCTGCTCGATACCCCGGGCCACCAGGATTTCAGCGAGGATACTTACCGAACGCTGACCGCAGTCGACTCGGCGGTCATGGTCATCGACGCCTCACGCGGTATCGAGGCGCAGACGCGCAAGCTGTTCGAGGTGTGCCGCCTGCGTAACGTGCCGATTATCACGTTCATCAACAAGCTCGATCGCGAAGGGCGTGACCCGTTCGATCTGATGGACGAGATCGAGCAGACGCTCGCCATCGATGTCACCCCGGCGAGTTTCCCGATCGGGATGGGTAAGGGATTTCTCGGCTGCTACGACCTCTTCCACGATCGGCTCATCCTGATGGAGCGCGCACGCGAACGCCTCGGCGACCCTGGTGTCGTCTGTGAAGGCCTGGAGGATCCGAAGCTCGACGCGCTACTCCCCGAGTCCCCGCTCAAGCGGCTGCGCGACGAAGTAACGATGGCGCGCGGCCTGTGCCCAGATTTCAATCGTGAATCTTACCGGGAAGGCCACATGACACCGGTCTTCTTCGGCAGCGCAGTCAACAGCTTCGGCGTGCGCGAGTTGCTGCTCGGGCTCGGTGAGCTCGCCCCCTTCCCGCGTTCGCAAAACGCCAAGGAACGCACGGTGCTGCCGACCGAGGAAAAGGTCACCGGGTTCGTCTTCAAGGTGCAGGCGAACATGGACCCCAAGCATCGCGATCGGGTCGCGTTCATCCGGCTGTGCTCCGGGCAGTTCCGTCGCGGAATGAAGTTGTTCCACCCGCGCTCGGGCAGTTCGCTCGCTGTCCACAACGCCGTGTTGTTTCTGGCGCAGGATCGTGACTTGGCTGAAGAGGCCTTTGCTGGCGACATCATCGGCATTCCGAATCACGGCAAGCTCAGCATCGGGGACTCGCTCACCGAGGGCGAGGACCTGCACTTCACAGGGATCCCGAGCTTCGCGCCGGAGCTCTTGCAGCGCGTGCGACCGACCGACCCGATGCGCGCCAAGCACCTGACGCGCGCGCTCGAGCAACTCGCCGAGGAAGGCGTGGCTCGGATTTTCAAGCCGCGGATCGGTGGCTACTACATTGTGGGCGTGGTGGGTGCGCTGCAGTTCGATGTGCTGGCCGATCGTATCCAGACGGAATACGAGATCCCGGTGGTGTTCGAAGCCGCCGGGCTGTTTACCGCGCGCTGGGTCGAAGCCGACGACCCGAAAGCTCTCGCCGAGTTCTTGAGCAAGAACGAGGGCTACCTCGCCGACGACCACACTTCCGCACCCGTGTTCCTGGCGAGGAACGCCTGGCACCTCGAGACCGCCGAGAAGGACTGGCCCAAGGTGAGATTCCTGAAGACGCTCGGCTGAGCCTGCCAATCAGTCCAGGGCTCGGAAGTCCGCTGTGAATGAGCGGCGCACACCGGCTTATCCGAAGCCCAGTGTGCGCCGTTTCAGGTTGCGGAGAGCGACTCCAATCGACGAAGCGCTTTCGATCGTGCTGGCGCGGCGATCGACGTAGGGTACCTTCATAGTTTGGCAAAATGACTAGCTCGACGATGCGGAAGCTGCCGCGCTCCGCGGCGGAAACGATCACCGGAAGCGGACAGTCGAGCCGGACCCCGGCGCCGCCGGAACTAGAGCCCAATCCGTACCTGCCAGGCGAGGTGATCGCCGATCGCTACCGGCTGCAGCGCGAGCTTGGGCGTGGCGGCATGGGGGTCGTGTGGGTCGCGCATTCTCTCGTGCTCGGGGTGGACGTCGCGCTCAAGTTGATTCGCGCCAGCGCCGCCGGTCCGCTGGCGTCACGCATGGCGCGCGAAGCGCATGCGGCGGCACGGCTTGGGCACCCGGCCCTGGTGCGTGTGTTCGACTTCGGTTGGACGAATCGTGGCGATCCGTTTTTGGTGATGGAGCTCGTCCAGGGCGAAACACTCGCCGCCTTGCTCGCGCGCGAATCACGCCTGCCCGCAATTCGCGCGGTGCAGATGCTGCTGCCAATCGCCGACGGCCTTCGCCTCGCTCACGACCGCAGCATCATCCACCGCGACATCAAGCCAGAGAATATCTTCCTCGCTGCCGACTCGCTCGGGCGCACGCAACCCAAGCTGCTCGACTTCGGTATCGCAAAAGTTGGTCAGAGCGTGGACGGGAAGCTGACCCAGTTCGGTGCGGTGCTCGGCAGCCCGGAGTACATGTCGCCCGAGCAAGCGCTGGGCAAGGAGGACGTCGACGACCGCACCGACGTTTGGTCCTTGTGCATCGTACTCTACGAGCTCGTGACCGGTACGGTGCCGTTTCGAAAGCCTAACTACAACGCGCTGATGCACGCCATCATCAACGAGGCGCCGCGTTCGGCCATCGACTACGGCACGGGCGACGCAGCACTCTGGATGGTGCTCGATCGTGGCCTCAGCAAAGATCGCGAGCAGCGCTGGGCCAATATGACGGAGCTCGGCGAGGCGCTGGCGCTGTGGCTCTACGAGCATGGCGTCAAAGAGGATCTTTCGGGCAACTCGATCCGAGCTGTGTGGCTCGACGGCGCTTTGTCGGGAGTCAAGGTCGATATCCCGCGCTCCGAACCGCCGCGACGAGCGGTCGCGGATGAGGCGCGTGAGCGCAGCGCGGCCGTCGCGGCAGCTGCGCGCGCCGCCCGCGCAGAAACACTCGACGGGGCGCCAGCACTAACCAAGGTCGCGCCGCGGCGCGCTTCTCCGACGCTCGCGCTCGGCATTGGGGCCGGCGTGCTGATCGGCGGACTGATCGCTTTCGCCCTGCTACGCGGGAGCGCGCCCCAGCAGTCCGCCTCTGCCCCAGCTCCGGCGCCGCCGAGCGTATCGGCCGTACCAAAACCCGCCGCTCCGCCCACTGAGCCGAGCAAGGACGCGGCTCGCGACAGCCTAGTAGCGCCCCAGGCGCCGAGCGCACCGGTGGCGGCACGCGCGCCGACGCGCGGCACTGCGAAGGTGGCGGGCGGCAGCGCGCCGCGCAAAGCCAGCGCGAGCAAGCGGAGCCACGACTTTGGCTTCTGACGCTTGGCCTTGGTTCGGCGCCGTCGCCGCACTCGTCCTCTGCACGCATAGCGCACACGCCCAGGACCCGAGCGCGGAAACGCGCACCCTTCCCCGGGAGCTCGCGATGCAGGGCGCGGAAGCCTACGAGCGAAAAGATTACGCGACCGCGCAGGACCGCTTCGAGCGCGCGTCAGCGTTATTCCGTGCGCCGTCGATCACGGTCATGGCCGCGCGCTCGTTGGTAGCTCTCGGTCGTTTCCTCGAGGCCCTCGACAAGTACGAGGAAACCCAGCACATGCCGCTACCGCCTGACGCGCCGGACGCCTTCCAAAAGGCCGTCAGCGACGCGCAAAAGGAAGCGAAGAGCGTGCGTGCTCGACTGCCGCTCCTAAAGATTCAGACCCTCGGCGCCGCCAGTCGAGACAAAGGCTTTCGGGTGACGCTCGACGGCAAGCCAGTGCCCGCACCGTTGCTCGACGTGGAACGTCCGCTGGATCCTGGCCAGCATCGTGTCAAAGCGAGCGCCCCCGGATTCTCGGACTTCGAAAAGTCGTTTGCCGTCGAGGAAGCCGCACACGTGGTCGTCGAGGTGCCCTTCGCTGCGGCCCCGGCTGACCGAGACGGTGCGGCGAGGGCTTTCACGAGCAAGCAAATCCTCGGTTACGGCCTGCTGGGTGTCGGTGCAGTCGGCCTCGGGACCTCGCTGGTGACGGGAATTTTGGCCCTGAACCACCACTCGCATCTTTCCGACTCGTGCCACCCGGGTTGTCCGCCGAGCGCCGCGCAGGATCTCTCCGCATTTCGCACGGACCGCACGCTCTCGTACGTCAGCCTGGCTGTTGGCGTCTCAGCTGCAAGCATCGGTGGGTACCTCGTGCTGGCGGGAGAACCGCAAGCGGAACATATCGGAGCGGCGCTCTCCCCAGGCGGCGTCGAGCTCAGGGGGCGGTTTTGATGCGAACGACGCTGCGAACGCCGAGCGCCACGCTGCTGCTTGGCGCTGCCATGGCGATGCTCTTGCTACTCCCTGGCTGTCCGCTG
>JAEUAF010000161.1 GCA_019695485.1 Sorangium sp. | reverse complement strand
CTTTATCGCATCGGGGACGCTGCTCATCGCCCGCTTCGAATGGCTGCTCTACGTGCTTGGCGCGCTGCTCGTGGTCGCGGCAATCCGCCTCGCGTTCGACGGCCTCACAAAGGCCAGCGAAGACGCCGAAGCGAGGCCTCCGCCCCGAGCGCTGCGCTGGCTCGAGCAGCGCCTGCCCATCACCGCCCACCTGCACGGACAGCGCTTCTTGACGCGCGTGGACGACCACACTCGAGGAACTCCGCTCCTGTTGGCCCTGCTGATGGTGGAGAGATGCGCTGTGGCCTTCGCCTTCGATTCGATCCAGGCGATCTTCGCGATCACGCTGGATCCGTTCGTCGTCTTCACCTCCAACATCCTGGCCGTTCTCGGCCTGCGCTCCTTGTTCTTTCTGTTTTCGCGGCTGGTCGGCAAGCTAAAGTACCTGCGGCACGGCTTGGCGTCGGTGCTGGTGGTCGTCGGCTTGAAACTGTTGCTTCGCGACTTCGTTCACGTGCCTGCCTGGGGCGCATTGCTCGCCACGATGCTCCCACTGCTGGTCGCGATCGTCGCATCTTTGCTCAGCCGTGATTCTGGCGGGAACGCGGGCTTTCTGCAGCCGAGTAGCGAGCGCGCCGCCGAGCGCCCGCGGACGCCGAACCTACCCAGCGACGCAGGCGCCCGCTGACAGCGCTGGCTGGTGCTGGCGACCTCAGGAAGGCGCCGAGCTTGCCACGCGGCTCTCCCCGAGCAGGACTTGCTTTCTCACATTGAGGAGCTGTTGTCGAAGCACGTCGGCGTCGCGCGCAATGTCGTCACAGTCCTTTTCCTTGGCAGCGCTGGTGATGGCGGTGGCCTCGGCAATGATGGACTCCAGGCGCGTGGCCACTTCACGCATCGAGGTCAGCAGCTGACCGGCGTCGCCCGCCGCGCTGGCTTCGTTCATGGCATTCAAAGGCTCACCGATATCGCGCGCCCTGGCTCCGAGCTCCGCAATGCGCGCGCGGAGCGCGCTCCGCTCCTCGTGTCGAAGCTGCAGGCGCTCTGCTGCACGCGCCACACGCTCGGTACAAGCCTGTTGGCGCTTCTCCACCTGCTGGAGCGCAGCCACGAAAGAACCCAGATGTGCCGCTAAACGAGCTTCGCAGGCCGCGCATTCCTCCAGCGCTTGACCGGCCCGCGTCAGCCCCTTTTCGGTCGTAGTTGGCCGCCCCAACGCATCGAGCAAGCCCTCGAAGCGCAGGAGCTCGTCCTCGACGTTCTCGGCCACGCGACACAAATCGCTCTCTATCTTTCTGTTCATGGCTCTCCAGTCAGCTGGTCTTGAACTACGCCAGCCAGAGTGGCAACTGTAAGCACGAAAGCTTCGATATCCATCGGCTTGGCGGCATAGCGATGAAACCCGGACTCCAAGGCGCGCGCCGGCACTTCCTTGCCGGCGTGCGCGGTAATCGCGAGCGCCGGCGTCTGGCCGCCCTCGCTCGGGGGCAACGAACGAACGCGCCGGATTAGCTCATAGCCGTCGATATCGGGCATCGCGATGTCACTCACCAGCACATGCGGCTGGGTGCGCTGGAGCTCTAGGATCGCGTCCCCCGGCTCCGCGACCAAGGTCACGTCCGCGCCGCGAGCAATCAGCGCTCGCCCCATCAATTCCCTACCGTCGTCGTCATCGTCCACCACCAGGACCCGCACGCCGTCGAGTCGCACATTCGAGGCCTCCGTCTCCGTGTCGATACCGCGCAGCTCGGCGTCGGTTTCGACGGCGGGGCGGTGAGCGGTGTGGAGGGGCAGCTCGACCGTGAACACGGCGCCGCGGCCCGCCCCTTCACTCTCGGCTTCGATGCTCCCGCCGTGCGCCTGCACAATCTGCCGGACAATCGCCAAACCGAGGCCAAGCCCGCCATGCCGACGCGTGGTGGAGCCGTTGGCCTGGCGAAACGGCTCGAAGACGTGTGGTAGGAACTCGGCGTCGATGCCCTGCCCGTTGTCGGCCACGAGCAACTTCGCCGCCTCGGCAGTGCACGACGCAAAGACGCGCACGCGGCCCGATTGGCCGCTGTACTTCACGGCGTTCGAGAGCAGATTCCATGCGACTTGCTGCAGCCGCTCGGGATCGGCGAGCAGTGGATATTCGAGATTGAGCTGAACATCGATCGAAACGTCCTTGGCTTCTGCCGCGGGTCGCACCGACTCGAGGGCGGCACTGATGATCTCGCCCAAGTCGACGTTCTGGAGCGAGAGCCGCATCTTGCCCTTCGACATTCGCGAGAAGTCCAGCACGTCCTCTACGATGCGCGCCTGAGCGCGGGCGTTGCGCTCGATCACCGCCAGCGCGCGGTCGACCTCCGCGGCAGGCCGTGAGCGCGCAATCGAGGCCCAGCCCAGGATCGCGTTCAGAGGTGTCCGGAGCTCATGCGACACCGTCGCCAAGAACTCGTCCTTGGTCGTACTCGCAAGCTCCGCTGCGTGGCGCGCGGCGCGCTCCCGATCCAATAGTTTGGCGCGAACCCGCTGAGCTTCTTCCAAGTCGCGATGTGCTTCGACTTGAAACGTGATGTCGATGGCGAACACCACGACGCGGTCGACCGCGCCGCTCGGATCACGCAGTGGTTGTGCGGTGAAGCGCACGTGCGCCGGCGCCGATTCGCGCCCTGGGATAGAGAGCTCCGGGACTTCCACGGTCTCACCGAGGGCTTTGGCCTGGCGAATGGCCGCCGCCGCGCGCTCACCAAACCCGGGCAGCTCGGTTACGCGCGACAAGCCATCCCCAAACAAGCGACGCATCGGTGGGTTCACGAACAGGTACTCGCCGGTCGACGCGCTGACGATGGCAATGAAGGCGGGCGCCACCGTCAAGACCTCGTTCAGTCGCGTCGTCTCGAGCTGTCGAGCTACCGCGAGGGCCGCGCGATCCGCGGCGGCCAAGAACAGTCGCTTTTCCGGGGACGGAAATTGGCTAGCGCGCGTCGAGCCAATGTGCGCCACGCCGAGCACCTGGCCTTCGTGCAGTAGTGGCACGCCATACAGCGCCCGCGCCCCGCTGCCGCCAAATATGGCAGGCGCGTCGAGGACACTCGAAATGGTGTCTCGACTGATCTCGAGCGGCTTGCGTTCGCCGGCGATGAGTCCCGCAAAGCCCTCGCCCACACGGACCTTCGACCGAAGCGTCGCCTCGTCTTCCAGCCCCGCGCAAGCAAGCACTTTCAGCCACTCTCCATCCCGCAGCAAGATGGTCGCTGAGTCGGCCGCGTCAGCTGCTTGGATGAAGGCGGCCAACAGTTCGCGAAGCAGCGCCTGAAGGTCGTTGGTTTCGAGCGCAGCCGTCGCGATGCGCTCGAGCGCCACCAAGCGACGGATCGCCTCGTCGCGCTCTTGCGTACGCAGCGCGACTTGGCCCCGACGAACGGCCTCGCGCTGCCGATACAGATCGATGAACGCCTTGACGCGGGCGCGCACAACTTGCGGATCGTACGGCTTGGTAATGTAGTCAGCAGCACCGCTCGC
>JAEUAF010000122.1 GCA_019695485.1 Sorangium sp. | reverse complement strand
CGTACCCCCGGCCGTCGACCAGCTACTCTTGCGCAGCGAATTCTACACGGCGTACACCCCTTATCAGCCCGAGGTGGCGCAAGGCACGCTGCAGGCGATTTGGGAGTTCCAAACCATCGTCAGTGAGCTCTACGGGCTGCCGCTCGCCAACGCGAGCCTCTACGACGGCGCGAGCGCTGCCGCAGAAGCGGCTCTGATGGCGTGCCGCCTCACCAAGCACCGGCGCGTGGTGGTCAGCCGCTGCGTGCACCCGGACTATCGAGCGACCATTCGCACGTACCTCAGCGGGCGCGACCCGGGCGCCTATGTGGAGGTTGGCGTCGGCGCCGACGGCGCGGCCGATTTGACAGCGATCGCGGCAGCGCTCGACGCGGACACAGCGGCAATTGTCGTCGGCTACCCGAGCTTCTTCGGTCCGCTGAGTGACCTCGCGGAGCTCGCGAAACTCGCCCACGAGCGAGGCGCGCTGTTGGTCTCTGCGAACGCCGAGCCGTACGCGCTCGCACTGGCCGAGCCGCCCGGCGCGCTTGGCGTGGACATCGCCGTCGGCGAGGGACAACCGATCGCCTGCCCACCCCAGCTCGGAGGGCCCGGCGTTGGGCTCTTTGCCTGCCGCGACGATCGCCAGTTTTTGCAACAGATGCCGGGCCGCATCGCGGGTGAAACGGTCGACGTCCGCGGGCAACGCGGCTACGTGCTGACCTTGTCGACGCGCGAGCAGCACATCCGCCGCGAGCGAGCGACCAGTAACATCTGCACGAACCAGGGCCTGATCGCGCTTGCGTTGACCATTCGCATGAGCCTGCTCGGCAAGCGCGGCTTCATCGAAGTCGCGGAGCAGTGCCTCGCCAAGACGCGCTACCTGAGAAACGCCGTGCTCGGCCTTTCAGGCTACCGCCCAGCCTTCGCCGATGCGCCGTACTTCAACGAATTCGCGGTAAAGGTCCGCGGGGCTAGCGCAGCCCGGACCACCGAGCGCCTCGAGGGCCAGGGCATCATCGCTGGCTTCGACCTCGGGCGCAGCGATCCAGCGCTGAGCGACACCCTGCTCATCGCCGTCACCGAGAACCACCGCCGCGAAGACCTCGACCGCCTGGTTCACGCGCTCGACGGGCTCTGAGCACCTCGCCGGATTTCAGCGCGGGCCGCGCCCGCGCTCATCCGTGGCGTACGGGTTCTTGAACCAGCTCGTGCCCGAGGTGCGGTAAACGGTGAGCCGCGCGAAGTCGAGCCCGAGCGAGAAGGTTGCGAAGCGCTCGTCGTTGGTGCCAAGCCCAGCGCTCGCGTTCAGCGTGATGCCCCACGGTGCGCCCAACACGAGCGAGCCAACTCCACCCTGCGAGTGCTGCCCCCAGAAGCGCTCGTAGCCACCGGCGTCGAGCGCCAGCCCGAAGTTGCCCTGCACGAAGCCGCGCGTGGCGAGCCGCATCAGAAGCGACAGGTCGGTGCCCTCTTTGAAATACGGCTGCATCCGCATCAAGCCGCCCACCACCAAGCCTGCGGGTGGCGTCCCCAAACCAGCTTCGACGTCGAGCGCCATGCGCTGCCGGTCGTGTCCTAGGAAGGCGGGACCGGAACCGAGGTAAGCCCAGGACGACACATCTGCTCGCGCAGAACGTGGTGCGAGCACACAGAGGGCGCTCGCGAGCGCGAGCGCTGGGTAGCCAAGGGATCGAAATACCGACACGCGGGCCGAGGTACCATGGACTTAGGGCTCCCACCAGCCCCCCGACGCCCGCGCTGCGATTTCCACGAAAGCGTGGACCAGCCGCACAATGCCGCTGATCGACTGGCTTGGGCTCCCTGCCCTCTAATCTTCCGAAGCGCGTAGCCACTCGGCGAGCTGCTTTTCGCCAAACGCGCCGAACACACGCTGCCGCTCGCGACCGCGTCGGTCTAGCAAGATCAACACCGGAACGCGGTCGATGGCGGCGAAGGCCGCCGAGCCGCGCAACTCCTCACGATCGGCAATGGCAACCGGATAGCCAAGCTCGAGAGTGTCGCGAAACGTCTGCACCAACACCGAGTTCTCGGCGGCTTCCATGGCCACGCAGGCGGCGTTGAATCGCGGCTGGTGGCTGCGAAAGACCGCGTCCAAGCGGCGTGCGGCAAGTTGGCTCGTCAGATCGTAGGTGGTTACGAAGAGCAAGGCGGTCACGCGTCCGCGCGTGGACTCGGACGTGACTACGCTGCCGTCGAGCACGCCGAAGGCGAACTCCACCGCCTCAGCCTGGTGCACGTTGCCCGCGGGAGGAGACGCCTGAGCGCCAGCACTGCATCCTGCGACAAACAAGCCGAGCGCGATCCCGAGCCGACTCGAGACGGCTGCCCGTTCTCGCCTGAGACAAGCTGCAGCGCTCGCGAGGATCCCCATCGAACCGCACACGGCGCGCGTCAGTCGGACGAGGACGGGGGCGTCGAGCCACCCGGCAGCGGACCGAAGAGATCCGCAAAAACCCTCAGCGCTTCCGGCAGTGCGCGGCCGCTTCGTCGGTGTGCCAGTACGTCGTGCGCCAAGTCGTCGATCACCGCGT
>JAEUAF010000012.1 GCA_019695485.1 Sorangium sp. | reverse complement strand
CGCGGCATGGCAGTGGGGGTGCCCACGCTGTCCGGTATCGTCGAC
Organism: Sorangium sp.; assembly: GCA_019695485.1. Taxonomy (GTDB): domain Bacteria; phylum Myxococcota_A; class Polyangia; order Polyangiales; family Polyangiaceae; genus PMG-095. The sequence goes on along the minus strand of JAEUAF010000012.1, from coordinate 3,579 downwards.
TTGTGTGGGGCGCTCGACCCCGACGATGGAGCGGTGCTCAGGTTCTTCTTCGAGGCCGCTCGAACGGCTCCGATCCGCTTGTTGATAGACCCGGACAACGAACAGGTCGGGATCTATGGCGCACCAGTGCCCCTAATCACCCTGCTAAGCCAGCGGGATGAGAGCGCACCCAACCCGGAGAGCCCTGCTGTCTCCCCCGAGGTCGCGGCGAGTCGAGCGGCGATGGACCTGTCCGAACCGCCGCCGGGCGTGGTCGAGCGCGATGGCGCGCTGGCCTTCGAGCAACCACTCGAGGCGAGCGAATCCGAAACCGCGACCAGCGACGCGGAACATGCCCCGCAAGGACCGGCCATGGAGAGTTCGGCGTCGGCGATGCGTGAGAGCTCCCGCGAGGAGCGAGCACCGCTTCCAATCGGAGATCTCGCGGACGCCTTCGTCCGTAGCTTGGCCGAGCCCGACGCCGCTCAGCAGACGCTGAAGCCCCCCGCGGTGCACGCGGAACCCGAGCCCGCACGCGAAGCGCCGCCCGAGCGAAAAGCGATCGCCGTGCCGCCGCTGTATCCGAACGCTCACAACGAGTGGCGCGGCTGGCTGAGCGATCTGCTCGCCGCGCGCGGGCCGAAGCCGCTCTCGGTGATCGAACGCATGTTCGTCACGAGCTATGTGCCGCTGCGCACCGCGAGCCTGATGGGGCACAGCGATCCCGACGCGACACGCGCCCTCGAAAGCTGGTCTACGAGTTTTGCACAGAGCTACCGCGAAGCCTTCGATGCCCTGCGCGTGCGCGGAAAGCGGCCGAGTATGGTGCTCGACGTGCCGGACATCGCGCTGCGCATCGGGCGCCTGCACGGGGCGCGCACGGTGCAACTCGTGCTGGTCGATGGCATGCGCTTCGACCTCGGCCTGCGCATCGAACAGCGTGTGCGCGCGCTGGTTGGGCAGCAAGCTGCCTTGACCGAGCGACTGCTGCTCTGGTCCGCGCTACCCACGACCACACAAGTGCAGCTCGATTTGATTGGGCGCGGCGGCGAGGGTTTGCGCGAGTCGACGCCTGCCCCTGAATCCGAGATCCCGGTGGCACGCGGACGAGCTGCCTCGACCCTACGCCGAGTGAAGACGGGCTATCGCGACTTGCTCAAGCTCGATTTGGTGGAGGCCCAGCTCGCGGACCCCGGAGCGCCCGAAGCGGAGCGGCTCGACACCATCGCGGATGAAGCAGGCCACGTGCTCGCTGAGCATCTCATGAAGCAGATGCCCCGCACGCTCGTGATCGCTTTTGGGGACCACGGCTTCCTGCTCGACCGCATGGAGGGTGGAGGAACCTGCCGAGCCAAGAGCGGCGGGGCTACGCCCGAAGAAGTGCTGGTGCCCGCGTTCGCGTGGCTGGTCGGCGGCATGCACTGAGTGCCTCGGCCGAGAGACGCTTTCCAGCTCATCGCGGCCTCCGACGGGGCGAAGGCCGCGATGAGCTGGAAAGCTCGGGGCGCTCTCTGGCCTCGGACTCCGACTGTTTGTAGCCAATTCGGAACTGCGTTCCGAATTGGCGGGCGGGTCGCAGCGCGCCTAGCGCCCCTAGCGCCGCTAGACTTCGGGTTCGGCGTGGGCGACGGGGGTGAGGCTTTGCTCTTTTTCGAGGTAGCGGAAAATGGTGCGCGGATCGACGCCTAGATCTCGCGCGGTCTGGGTTCGGTTGCCGTTGTTACGCTCGAGCACTTCCAAGACATAGCGGCGCTGAAAGTCTTCCTTGGCTTTCTCGAGAGGGAGGATCGGCGCCTGGGCATCCTCGCCAAGGTCGAGATCCTCCGGCCCGAGCAGGGTCTTGTCGCAGAGCACGAGCGCCTTCTTGATGCGGTTCTCGAGCTGACGAATGTTGCCGGGCCAGGCGTACTTGCGGATAGCCGTGAGCGCGAGCGGAGAGAAACCGCGCACCGGACTGTTCAACTCCTCCGCGTACTTGCTGAGTAATGTCTTGGCGATGATGAACACGTCGTCACCGCGGTCGCGCAGCGGTGGCAACCAGAGGTTCACGACGTTCAAGCGATAGTAGAGATCTTCGCGAAACTCGCCGGTCTTGATCATTTCATCGAGGTTACGATTGGTCGCCGCAATGATGCGAATGTCACACTTCTCGCCGCGGTTGTCGCCTACGCGGAACACCACGCGCTCCTGCAGCGCGCGCAGCAGCTTCACCTGCAACTGATGCGGGAGCTCCCCCACCTCGTCCAGGAACAAGGTGCCTGTGTCGGCCTGCTGAAACTTGCCGGGGCGGCTGGCGATGGCGCCCGTAAACGCCCCGCGCACGTGACCGAACATCTCGCTCTCGATCAAATTCTCGGGAATCGCGCCGCAATTGACGGTGACGAACGGCCCGTGCTCGCGATTCGAGCGGCGGTGCAGTTCCCGAGCAATGAGCTCTTTTCCCGTGCCGGTTTCACCCGTGATGAGCACGCTGATGTCCGTGGTGGCGACCTTCTGCAACTTGCGGAAGACCTCCATCATCGACGCACAAGCGCCGATGATTTCGCCAAAACGCTTGTCCGAGAGCTCGGCGCTGAGCTTCTCCTTGTCGGCGCGAAGCGCGCTCAGCAGCATGGCATTCTGCAAGATCAGCGAGGCCTGGCTGGCGTACACGGTGAGTAGATCGAGCTGACGCCGGTCGAACAGGTGCTTGACCTCGTCGTTGGCAACGTACAACGCACCGACGATCTCGCCCTGGTTCAGCAAGGGCACGCACATCACGCTCGAGAGCTTGAGCGCGATCACGCTCTCGCTCTTCCCGAAGGTGGTGTCGCTGAGCGCGTCGCTCACAATCACGGGGCGCCGCGTCTCGATGACTTTGCGCACGATGCTGTCGCTCATTGCGAACGAGGTGTCCTGAATGGCTTCTCGCTGGACGTTCCTCGACGCGCGAACGCGAGGCACGTTGTCCCCGCCCTCGCCTGGATCGACCCACAGCACCAAGCCGCGCGCAGCGCCGCTGAGTTCGATGACGTCATCGAGCAGCGTCTCGAGCAGCTCGTCGACTGAGCGCTTCGTCATCAGCCGCTCGCTGAAGGTCTGTAGCCGGCGCAGCCCGGCCAGTTCGGTTTGTGTCCCAGCGGTGTTGTCGGCAGAGGGCTCTTTGGTCTCCCCCTCGGTGAACATGCTGAAGCCGAGCAACGCGCGGCCAAGGGTCACACGATCCCCGTTGCAGAGCCGCGCTCGACGCTTCTTTTTGCCGTTGATCAGAATCTCGGCTTCGCGGTCGACCTCTTCGAGCTGAAAGTCACGACCGTTGAACACGATCTGCACGTGGTGCGCTGCCACGCTCGCGTCTGGCAAGTGAATGTCGTTGCCGAGCGCACGGCCGATAGTGGTAACGGGTTTGTGTAGCGCGACAAGAACTTGGGCCCCGTCTGAGGGGAAATAGCGGACGGTAGCCATCCCGCTGAAAAGACTACCAGACGAGCACGCAGCACGTCGCTCCCGCCCACTCAAAAGCCGGAGGCGACCTGGAAAATTATAGTGCGTTTGCGTGTGTGCAGCTTCGCGTTCGTGGCGCACACGGCGCCTCCGCCCGACTCACGGCCAACGGATCAT